>JBKPJK010000047.1:0-2973 GCA_046730635.1 Pseudomonadota bacterium
CTCCAGCGCCCAGGCGGCCGTGCCGACAGCGCCGGCGGCCGAAGAGCTCAGGCCGCAGCCCTGGCGCGATCCGGGATGGCGCTTGGAATCGCCGGGCTATTTCTCGAAGCTCATCCCGATCCCGACCAAGCCCTGTGCGACGGACCGTCGGCGCTGCCCCTTCCCACCCTCAGGCCTTATCTCGAGCAAATGCTCGCGGTCGATCGCCTCGTGAAAGGATTCCCGCCGCTCGTCACGGATTAGCGATTGGCTGGGGCGGCAGGATTCGAACCTGCGAATGCCGGTACCAAAAACCGGTGCCTTACCACTTGGCGACGCCCCAGCAGGCGATCCGCGTGTTGCGGGAGAGCCGGCGCTTATAACGAGCCGCGGCGCCCTGCAAAGGGGAGATGGGGCCTTCGGTGCATTCAGGCTATAAGCGGGGAATGACCGAGCCCGCCATTCGCGATTTCCACGCCCACATCTACTATGATCCGGAAGAGGTCGAGCAAGCCAAGAAGCTTGCGGCGGCTGCCCAGGCTCGCTTCCCCATCGGTGTCGGTCACTTCCACCTGCGCCCGGTCGGCCCCCACCCGCGCGGGAGCGTTCAGCTCACCGTTCCGACGGAGATCTTCGGCGACGTCGCGCAATGGCTGGCGCTCAATCGCGGCCCACTGACGATCTTCGCGCACGCCGAGACGGGCCACGATCTCGCCGACCATACAGAGCATGTGATCTGGTTCGGCGAGAGCGAGCCGCTCGACCTGTCGATCTTCAGCTAGCCGCGAGAGTCCGCCTGCCGGCACTGCCGGTCAGCCTGCTTCCCAGAACGACGAGCGGTACCAGGGGCACCAGGAACGCCAGATGGTACCAGATGGGAAATCTCGTCCATAGGCTAACGTGCACCGGCAGGAAGATGCCCAGCGTGATCAGCCCCACGAGCCATGGCCCCCATCGTGACGACGGTGCGACGACACCCGTGATTGCGCCCGCTGCCACGGAGGCCAACGCAGCTTCGACGAGCCGGCCCACCTTCATCGTCATCGTGAATTGAAGCGTCGCTTCAGCCGCGTGATAGTCGGGGATCGCCGCCCGCAGACCGAAGTTGAGGATTGTGACGACAACCGCCCAGGTGACCAGGCCAGCAACGATTCCTCCGATCGTCCGCCACATGATCGTCTCCTCTTGCTTAGTCGAATCATATTAGTTTAATTAGACTATGGACGCAAGATTGCTTATTCTCGGCGTGCTTCACCGCGGCGACTTTCATCCGTACGAGATCAAGCGCCGGCTGCAGGCGGCAATGGTCGAGTGCTATATCGATGTGGACGTCGGCACGCTCTATTATGCCGTGCGCCAGCTCGCGAAGAACGATCTGATCGAAGCCGTCGCCGAGGAGCGGGTCGCGCGAGGTGGCGTTCGGACGATTTACCGGATCACCGACAAGGGTCGGCGCGAGTTTCGCGAGGGCTTGCATCTGCAGCTCGACGCAGAGGGGCCCGTGTCGCAGACGCTATACGGAGCACTCCTCTTCCTCCACTTCGCCGACCCCGAGGTTGCGAAGGACGCCATTCGACGAAGGATTGCGCGGCTCGACGAGCTCATCGCCAAGCTGGCTCCGATCCGCAAAGAACTCGCGCCGGTCACGTCGACCGGCGGCGAGCACCTCCTCAGACACATCGAAGAGCAGCGGAAACTCGACCGTGCCTGGCTGAGGACCTTGCTGGCCGAGATCGAAGCGAAGGGCATCCACGACGTCGCGGATCCCGCCGCCCTCGCCGCTAGACGCAGTTAGTCGATCGGATAGATCCAGCCGTACGGATCCGGCGCGGCGCCGCGTTGAATATCCACGAGGGCCGACCGAAGGCGCAGCGTGAGCGGGCCCGACGATTGGCCGCCGATGGAAAACTCGCCGTTGACCTCTTTGACTCGTCCGATTGGCGTGACCACCGCCGCGGTGCCGCAAGCGAAGGCCTCGGTCAGGCGGCCGCTTTCGGCATCCGCCTTCCATTGATCGATCGAATAACGCTCCTCGCGAACCTCGATGCCCATGTCGCGCGCCAGTCGGAGGAGCGAATCCCGCGTCACTCCGTGGAGGATCGTGCCCTCCAATGGCGGGGTCTGGAGAGAACCGTCGTCGAATACGAAAAAGACGTTCATCCCGCCGAGCTCTTCGACCCAGCGCCGCTCGACTGCGTCGAGAAACACGACCTGATCGCAGCCCTGGCGAATGGCTTCGGCCTGCGCCACGAGGCTGCCCGCATAGTTACCGCCGCACTTGGCCTCGCCCGTGCCGCCGGGAGCGGCCCTGACATACTCCCGGGTCACCCAGAGGGACACGCTCGGAGAGCTGTTTTTGAAATAGGCGCCAACGGAAGAGCCGATGACCGCATAGATGAACTGGGTCGAGGGCCTCATTCCCAGGAACGACCCGTTGGCGATCATGAAGGGCCGGAGGTAGAGCGATCCTTCCTCGGTTTCCGGGATCCATTCGCGGTCCGCGCGGACGAGCTCGCGCACGGAATCCACGAACATTTCTTCTGGCAAGGGCGGCATCGCCATCCGGATCGCCGACTTTGCGAAGCGCCGCGCGTTTGCGTCCGGCCGGAAAAGGGCTGCGCCCCCATTCGGCCTCCGATAAGCCTTCATGCCCTCGAAAATCTCCTGGGCGTAGTGGAGGACGGGCGACGCCGGATCCAATGTGAAGGGCTGGCGCGCCGTTATCCGGGCATCGTGCCAGCCATGCTTTTCATTATATTCGATCATGGCCATGTGGTCGGTGAATACGCGACCGAAGCCGGGATCGATCAACAGGCGAGCGCGCTCCTCGGCCGGCACGGGCTCCGCCGTCGGCTCGAAACTCATGGCCGCTTTGTCGGTTTCGTGAAGTTCGCCGATCACGCTAGGCGCCTAGGACAGGCGCGCGGTCTCGGCAAGCGGACGCGATCGTGTCTCTTCGGCGAGTTCCGCACCTCGACGCGCCGCGGCCTCGAT
>JBKPJK010000048.1:0-3388 GCA_046730635.1 Pseudomonadota bacterium
CGGCTGGCCCGACTACAAGGGCGTAATGAGCCTCGACCGCGAAGAGTGGGTGCGCATTAGCGACACCAGCTACGCGGACGGCGTTCTCACCATGAAGCTGACGCCTCCGCAGGACGTGGTCTGGATCGCTTACTTCGCACCCTATTCGATGGAACGGCATCACGACCTCGTGACCCAGACGGCGACCATTCCCGGCGTCGAATACCGGTCGCTCGGCAAAAGCCTCGACGGCCAGGACATCGACTGCCTCGAAATCGGCGAGGGACCGCTCAACGTGTGGCTCTACGCCCGCCAACATCCGGGCGAGAGCATGGCTGAATGGTGGATGGAAGGAGCGCTCGAGAAGCTCACGGACGAGGACGATCCCGTCTCCCGCGTCCTCCGCAGGGAATGCACCTTCCGGGTCGTCCCCAACATGAATCCCGACGGTTCGCGGCGCGGGCATCTTCGCACCAATGCTGCCGGCGTGAACCTCAACCGCGAGTGGCACGCCCCAACGCCGGAAAAGAGCCCCGAAGTTCTTTGCGTCCGCAACGCGATGGACGAAAGCGGCGTCGACTTCGCGATGGACGTTCACGGCGACGAGGCGATCCCGGCGAATTTCCTCGCCGGCTTCGAAGGCATTCCGTCCCTCACCGAACGCCAGCAGAAGCTGTTCGACCTGTTCGGCGAGACGCTCGAAAGGCTGTCGCCCGACTTCCAGCGCGAGCAGGGCTATGAGATCCCGGCTCCCGGTCAGGCGAACATGTCCATGTCCACGACGCAGCTCGCCGAGCGCTACGGCTGCGTTTCCATGACTTTGGAAATGCCGTTCAAGGACAATTTCAACCTGCCGGACGACGTCTACGGCTGGTCGCCGCAGCGTTCCAAGCACCTGGCATACGCCTGCCTCGATTCGCTCCATGCCATCCTGCCGGAGCTGAAGAAGGCGCGGACCGAGCGCGGCCCGGCGAAGCGCGAGAAGGTCGAGGCTTAATGCCGACCCTCGTGCTCCTGCGACACGGTCAGTCGCAGTGGAATCTGGAAAATCGCTTCACCGGCTGGTGGGACGTCGACCTCAGCGATCAGGGCATCAAGGAAGCGCGAGCTGCCGGAGTCCAGCTCCGCGACAAGGGTTTCGAGTTCGACTGCTGCTTCACTAGCGTCCTCACGCGCGCCATCCGCACCCTGCACCTCGCGCTGCACGAGATGGATCAGCTGTGGCTTCCCACCGCGAAGGACTGGCGGTTGAACGAACGTCACTATGGCGGGCTGACGGGGCTCAACAAGCAGGAGATGATCGACAAGGTCGGCGCCGAGCAGGTCAAGATCTGGCGCCGCTCCTACGACATCCCGCCCCCGCCATTGCCCGCCGACAGTCCCTATGACGTGAGCGGCGACCGCCGATACGCCGGCGTCGCGGTTCCGCAGACCGAAAGCCTAAAGGACACGATCGCCCGCACCTTGCCCTATTACGAGCAGGCGATCGCGCCGGCGTTGAAGGACGGCAAGCGCGTGCTCATCGCCGCGCACGGGAACTCTCTGCGCGGAATCATCAAATATCTTTCGAAGATCTCCGACGACGAGATCGTCGGACTGGAGATCCCGACCGGCAAGCCGATCGTCTATCAATTGTCGGACGACCTCTCGGTCGAGCGGCGCTACTACCTCGACGAAGCCTAAGCGGCGGCCTTACGCCGGTACATTTCCTCGTCGGCGCGGGCCATCACGCTTTGGGCCGTATCGCTTGCATCGATGATCCCGACGCCGATCGCGACGCTGAGCGGCAGTTCGTTTCCATCGTGGAGGAACTCGCAGTCGGCGATGAGGTCGATCAGGCGACTTGCAGTCTCGTGAGCGCTCTCTTCGTCGGCGTTTTCGAGCAAGATCCCGAACTCGTCGCCCCCGATTCGCGCGACGACGTCGCTCTTGCGCACGCCCCGCTCGAGCAGCTCCGCGACCTCGATCAGCGCTTCGTCGCCAGCAAGGTGCCCGAAGGAGTCATTGATGGCCTTGAGACCGTCGACGTCGACAAACAGCATCGCGCCCTTGGCATCGTACCGGCTGACGCGCGCGATTAGCCGATCGAGCTCCCGCAAGAAGCCGCGACGATTCGGAAGGTCGATCAGGCTGTCTTGATGAGCGAGATGGTCGAGCTGCTCGACGCGCTCCTGGAGCTGCGCGACCTGCGCGCGCAGTCGGCTAATCTCCTCGACGAGCCGCTCAGCGTCCGCCTCGTCCGTCAATTGATCAGACATCGCCCCCGGGGCCCCTGCCCTTGTCTTTCGCTGATGTCATAGCGCGATTCCAACCTCTTGAAAATCAGTAGGTTTAGGGAGCCCGGCGCAAATGGCGCGCAGAACCGTTTCCCGCGCCGTTGCCTAGGCGCAAACCCATCCCTAAACGAGCGTCAGTCTTCCATTGTTTCAAGGCGGGACGATGACCGAGCCGCTGGTCGGCATCATCATGGGCAGCAGCTCCGATTGGGAAACCATGCGCCATGCCGCCGAAACCCTCACCCAGCTCGGCGTTGCGCACGAGACGAAGGTCGTGTCGGCCCATCGCACACCCAAGCGGCTCTACGACTATGCCAATTCGGCAAGGGATCGAGGGCTCAAGGTGATCATCGCCGGCGCTGGCGGAGCCGCGCACCTTCCCGGAATGACCGCCTCCATGACCGCACTCCCGGTCCTCGGCGTCCCCGTGGAGAGCCAGGCGCTGAAGGGGATGGATAGCCTCCTCTCCATCGTTCAGATGCCGGCCGGCATTCCGGTCGGAACGTTGGCCATCGGCAAGGCCGGAGCAGTGAACGCCGGTCTCCTCGCCGCGTCGATCCTCGCCACGAACGACGCCGAGCTCGCGACACGGCTCGACGCCTGGCGCGAGCAACAGACCGGAGCGGTCGCCGAAGCCCCTGAATGATTCCGCCCGGATCGACCATCGGCATCGTCGGCGGCGGCCAGCTCGGCCGGATGCTCTGCGTCGCAGCCGCGCAGCTTGGCTACAAGACCCACATCTTCGATCCGCACGAGCAGGCACCCGCCCGTCACGTAGCGCCGTTTGCGACCTGCGCCGCCTTCGGGGACCGCGACGCGCTCCAGGCCTTTGGCGATCAGGTCGACGTCGCCACCTACGAGTTCGAGAATTTGCCGGTCGATCCGCTGAAGATCCTCGGCGACAAGCTCAAGCCCGGTACGCGTTCGCTTGCGGTCGCCCAGGACCGAGCGGTCGAAAAGCAGTTCATCGAGGATTGCGGCGGCCGGGTGGCAAGCTGGCGGACAGTCGAATCATCCGACGACGTGGCCGCTGCCGTCGACCGGCTAGGGTGCCCCGTCGTGCTCAAGACGCGTCGCTACGGATACGACGGCAAGGGCCAGGCGTGGATCCGCGCGCCTGAGCAGGCGGAGGA
>JBKPJK010000049.1:0-2757 GCA_046730635.1 Pseudomonadota bacterium
CAAAAGGGGGTGGTCCATGGACCCGCAAGTGATTGAAGTTTTCAACTTTATCAGTCGACTCTTCCCGTACATCGCAATCATTG
This sequence comes from Pseudomonadota bacterium, assembly GCA_046730635.1. Lineage (GTDB taxonomy): Bacteria > Pseudomonadota > Alphaproteobacteria > Sphingomonadales > Sphingomonadaceae > Sphingomicrobium. The sequence continues at coordinate 84 of JBKPJK010000049.1, forward strand.
TCGTCGTGAGCGTTGGCGGCGCTGTGTTGAACAACTGGCTCAAGATCAAGAATGGCTATCCGCTGTCCAACAGCTGGGGCATGCCGCTGCATCCCAAGACCGACAGGGAAGCGGCCGAACGCATCAAGCTCCTGACGACAGAGAACGCGCAGCTGCGCGCAGAGCTGGGCTCCGTGAAGGACCGTCTTGAAACAGTAGAGCGAATCGTCACTGATCAACCGGCTCGACTCGCGCAAGAAATCGAAAAACTGCAGTGACTTACTGCGGCATCATGGAGAATTGACCGATGGGTGGTCCTACCGCTGTCCTGCTCGCAATGATCATCGTCGGCCTGCCCGTCGTCTTCCTCATGGTCCTTGCGAACCGCTTCTTCAAATTCCGGGAGAAGAAGCTCGAGGTCGAGGCGATGAACGCCGCCGAGAAGGCCGCGCAATATGCATCCCGCACATACGAGCTCGAGGAGCGGGTTCGGGTGCTGGAACAGATCGTCACGGATCGCGGCGCCGAGACCGCGGCGCAGATCGAGGCGCTACGGGACCCGAGGCCACGACAGCGCGCCAAAAAATTGTCGGCGGGCGCGTGAGTTGAAACTCGGGCCGGCAAGGCTGACATCGCAAAGAACTTAAAAGGATAGAGCATCGTGTGGGATCATCCGGCGCAGTGGATTTGGGTTCTCATCCCCCTTGCAGCCATCAGTCTTGCCCCGTTCAAGATGTGGCTGCGGGTCAAGGAAAAGCAGATTCAGTCGCAGAGCGATCTCGCGGCGGAGAAGAGCGCCCAATATGCCCAGCATCAGGAGCGCGTCGAGGCTCGCCTGCGAGTGCTCGAGCAAATCGTGACCGATCGAGGCGTTGAGACCGCCTCCCAGATCGAGGCACTACGTGACCAGGCCCGCATTCCTTCGGGAGAGAAGCCACAATGAATCCCTTCGAGTTCGTTCTCGTCCTGATGGCCATGGTGTTCCTCTTCACGATCGTCAGGCACAAGATGGGGATCCCGGTCCGCTCGATGCGCCAAATGCGCGGAGATCCGCCGGTCGACAACGGCGAAACCCTCCGCCTGCGCGAAGAGGTTCAGGAGCTGAAGGAGCGCATCAAGGTGCTCGAGCGAATCACCGTCGAGAAAGAGAATAGCCTCGCAAAGGAAATCGAGTCGCTGCGCGACCGTTAGAGGTGCTAGGGGCCGGTCATGGCCGGCCTCCCCCCACTCAAGGACATTCTAGAAGAATATGAGCTGGTCGATGCCGAAGACCGTTACCGGCTGCTGATCGACCTCGGACGCCAGCTCGAGCCCATGCCCGACGCCCTCAAGACCGACGCCACGAAGGTGCGCGGCTGCTCGGCCTCGGTTTGGGTCTACCCCACGGCGACCGACGGCCGCTTGCATTTCCTCGCGGACAGCAATGCGGCGATCACGAAGGGGATCGTCGCGCTGATCCTGAGCTCGGTCCAGGACAAGCCTGCCGCGGAGGTCGCGAACCTGGACGTGCACAAGGCCCTCGAACCTTTCGAACTAGGGAAGCACCTGAGCGCAAATCGCACGCAAGGGGTGCCCAACATGATCGCGCTCGTGAAGAGCACCGCCGAGCGTTACGCGCACGCCTGAGCCAATTTTGCGGACTGGAAAGCGGTCGCCCGCTGTGTCAGCATCAATTTGGTAATTCGCCGGGCCTTAGGAAGGTGCCGTGGAAAACGATTCGATCCGATCCAGTGGAACCAACACCCTCGTCGACATCTGGGTTGACGGGAAGGTTCGCGCCATCAGCGTGTCGCAGGCAGCGATCGGGGCATTTCTCGGCTTTGAGGAGGCCCGAAACCTGACCGAGCGCGATCGGTGCGAGTTCGTCAGGAACCATTTGCCGCTCCTCGTCTCTGCGGCGAAGAACCGGCTGCGTGATATGGATGGTGCCGCTGAAAGCGTCGCTATCGAGGTCGGCGACCTCCCAAGACCGGATGGTCGGAGTGGCGATCGCCGAAAGAGCAATCGGCGAAAGACCGAACGGCGCAAGACGAGTCAGCCGACAGGTCACAAGCCCGAGCGCCGCAAGAGCGAGCGGCGTCAGCGTGAGCGGCGAACGTCGCCACCCGGCCAGGAATGATCTTCTAGGCCGCCTTGCCGTTCTTGCGCTCTTCGGCCTTTCGCAGGACGTCGTAAGCCGCCTGGACCTGCTTGAAGCGCTTGGCGGCTTCGTCGTTGCCGGGATTGGCGTCCGGATGCGTTTCCTTCACCAGCCGACGGTGAGCAGACTTCACGGCCTGGAAGTCGGCATCGCTATCCAGTTCCAATGCGTCGAGCGCGCGCATCTCGTCGCGGCTCCGGCTGCCGTCGCCGGGACCCGCCCATTGCCACTGTGCGGACTTGCGAAACCCTTTCGCGCCTTGCTCTTCCTCCGCTGCCCGGCGCGCGGCCTCCTCGGGGGTCAGGCCCGCGAAGTAATTCCAATTCTTGTTGTACTCGGCGGCATGCGCTTCGCAGAAATACCAGCGTTCCCGGCTGTTGGGCGCCTTGGGGGCAGGACGGTCGCCGATGTCGCTACAGCCCTCGCGATCGCACAGGCGGACCCTAGCCGCGTGACGACCCTTGTCGCCGTAAGAGCGCCAGCGCGGGAATCCCCAATCGTCCGATCTCTTCTGCCGAGCCATAGCTTCCTGCGGTTTAGGGTGCCGCCCCCCGA
>JBKPJK010000050.1:0-3428 GCA_046730635.1 Pseudomonadota bacterium
CCGAGCTTGCCTTCGGTACCCACTTCGCGCGCCACGCGCGTCACTTCCGATGCGAAACCGTTGAGCTGGTCCACCATCGTATTGATGGTGTTCTTGAGCTCGAGGATCTCGCCCTTCACGTCGACGGTGATCTTCTTGGAGAGGTCGCCCTTGGCAACCGCGGTCGTCACCTCGGCGATGTTGCGGACCTGGCCCGTGAGGTTGTCGGCCATCAGGTTCACGTTGTCCGTAAGGTCCTTCCACGTGCCGGCGACGCCCTCCACGCGCGCCTGGCCGCCGAGCTTGCCTTCGGTACCCACTTCGCGCGCCACGCGCGTCACTTCCGATGCGAAACCGTTGAGCTGGTCCACCATCGTATTGATGGTGTTCTTGAGCTCGAGGATCTCGCCCTTCACCTCGACGGTGATCTTCTTGGAAAGGTCGCCGCGTGCCACGGCGGTGGTCACTTCGGCGATGTTGCGGACCTGACCGGTCAGGTTGGTCGCCATCGCGTTCACGTTATCCGTCAGGTCCTTCCACGTTCCGGCCACGCCTTTGACCTTGGCCTGTCCGCCGAGCTTACCCTCGGTGCCGACCTCACGCGCCACGCGCGTGACTTCCGACGCGAATCCGTTGAGCTGGTCCACCATGGTGTTGACGACCTTGCCGATCCGCAGGAACTCGCCGCGGAGCGGGCGACCGTCGATTTCGACGGTCATGCTTTGGGAAAGATCGCCCTTGGCGACCGCGCCGATGACGCGGGAAACTTCGGCGGTCGGCTGGACCATGTCCTCGATCAGCTCGTTTACCGAGCGGACTGCGGTCTCCCAGCCGCCGCGCGCATTCTTGATCCGGCCGCGCTGGCTGATCTTGCCTTCCTTGCCGACCACTTTGGAAAGGCGTTCGAATTCCTGTGTCATCTCCTCATTGAGCGAGACGACTTCATTGAAGAGGCTGGCGATCTCGCCATCCACTCCATCGGCTTCTTCGGGCAGCCGAATGCTGAAGTCACCGCGCCGCAACGCACGAAGCGCGCTGACGAGCTGCCGGCGATCGATGAAATCACGCTGGGCCTGGATGTTCACGCTACTTCTCCGCCTTGGCTTCTCCCCCCACCCAGGTTGCACCAGCGCAGCCCCCCGGCTGCGAATCTGCTCACAATATCAAAGGACTCGCTTTACGCTTCCTGAAAATTTCAATGGATTTCGATTCCCCGCCCATTTTCCCCGTCGTTTCACGACGGCAACGAATTCAACTGTAGACTGTTCCACGGCCAAGTGACTGATCCAGGTTAGCACACCGCCTCAGCCAATCATCGATGATGCCTGCAATCCGCTGCCCGGCGCGACCATCTCCGAACGGAAAGGCGCGCCGCGACATGGATGCGAGGTCAGCCGGATTGCCGAGGAGGTTGAGCGTTTCCGCGACGATGCGCTCCGTCGAGGTGCCAACCAGCCGCGCATTTCCCGACACGATCGCTTCCGGCCGCTCGGTTTTTTCGCGCAAGACCAGTAGCGGCGTCCCGAGCGCCGGCGCCTCCTCCTGGATCCCGCCGGAATCGCTCAGCACCAACGCGCAATCGCGAATCCTGCGAACAAGCTCGCCATGGCTCATCGGCTCGAGGAGCGAAATTCCCGGGGTACCGTCCAGTTGCGTCCTCATCTTCGACGCAACATGGGCGTTCGGATGGAGGACGACATCTATGCCCACTCCGTGACGCGCGACTTCCATCAAGGCGCGCGCGATCGACTCCAGGCCCTCACCCCAACTTTCCCGGCGATGACAGGTGACGAGCAATCGTGGAGCCCGGCCGTCCTTCGGTCGTGCGGGTGGGAGGTTGGCTTCGGCGGCAAGCACGGCATCAATGGACGTATTACCGGTCACGTGGATTTCGCCGCGAACCTGTTCCGCGCGGAGATTTGCGGCCGCAATATCGGTGGGCGCGAAAAGAAGATCGGCTTGCGCGTCGATCGCGGTGCGATACTCCTCCTCCGGCCAGGGCCGCCGGGGGTCGTGCGTCCTCAACCCAGCTTCGACGTGAGCCACGGGGACACTCGCCAGGAAGCCTGCCAGGGCGGCGCCCAAGGCGCTTGAGGTGTCACCCTGTACGATCAGAAGATCGGGGCCATCAGCCAACCTGGGCAGAAGGGCCTCAGTGACCATGCGAACGTGGCTGTGCGGGTCGAGGCGGCCCGGACAGTCGAGGCGGATCGAGGGATATTCGCTCAAGCCGAATTCGGCAGAGTCCAATTGCGGATGCTGACCGGTAAGGACGATCGACGGCCGGCGACCGCAAGCTGCGAGAGCATGTGCGACAGGCGCCATCTTGATGGCTTCAGGCCTGGTGCCAATCACCAGCCTGATCTGGGCAGAAGGCAGTACTCCCCCTAGCTCGGCGCGGGGGTCATGCCTTCATTATGACGGGAGCTCAACGAAAATTGTCGGCGTAGGCCTGCAATTTCATCCGAACCGGTGCGGCGGGAACCACATGGTAGGGAAGGCCGTGCCGGTCGCAATATGCGATCGCGGCGTCCTTGGTCGGGAAGTTCATGCGCACTTGCGGGTTCGTGTCGCCCGAGCCGTTCCAGCCGGTGAGCGGATCGGGGCGCAACGGCTGCTGCCGCTCGAACTCGAGCAGCCAGCCTCCGGCGTTGGCCTTGCCCGACTGGGTCGTCTTGCGCTCAAGTTCGGAGATACGTGCGATCGCCATGGCGCCGCCCTCGCAAATGGTGCGGGTCAAATCAAGCCGGGGCCGGGGCTCATGTGCCCAGGCGCAAAATATGTTAAGCGGCCGATCCGTCCTTTCAAACGAAGGAGGGCTCCATGATAGGTTCGAACTCACGTTTGCTGATTATTGTCGGCGTTCTAGGCGCACTCGCCGGTAGTGCCGGTCTTGCACAGCCCACCGCGGATCCAATCGCCAGCGCCCAATCGGCTGCGCCCGCGTCCATTTCATCCAAGGCGACCATCGCCAGCCTCGGCTCGAACGGAGCGATGACCGTTCTTCGCAAAGGCAGCAACGGCTGGACCTGCATGCCGGACTCCCCCGCCACGCCTGGGCCTGATCCAATGTGCTTCGATGCCAATGCGGGGAAATGGGCCGAAGCGTGGATCGGCCACAAACCGCCGCCCGATGGCGCCGTCGGGGTGATGTACATGCTCGAAGGCGGCACGGACGCGAGCAACACCGATCCCTATGCAACCAAGCCGACCGCCACGAATGCGTGGGTCAAGACCGGACCGCACATCATGATCGTGGGATCGAAGGAGATCCTCGCCGGCTACCCGTCGGGCGCCAAGCCGGACACATCGGCGCCGTACGTGATGTGGGCCGGAACGCCCTACGCGCACCTCATGGTTCCGGTGAAGGCGAAATAGACAGCCGCCGCGCACCGGCAGCAATGGCAAAGGCGCCGCCATGAGCGACGCCTTTGCTTATTTGTCAGTCC
>JBKPJK010000051.1:0-6199 GCA_046730635.1 Pseudomonadota bacterium
CGCCAACCGCGTCCAGTGCGCGCCGCCGTCACGCGTGACGTTCAACAGGCCCGTATCGGATCCCACCCAAAGCTCGTCGGCGGAAAACGGCGACGGCTGGATCGAGACGATCGTTCCGTAACCGCATGGCAATGCGTCTGCGATGGTCACGTCGCCATCGCACCTTTGTGCTCCCGGCGACTTGCCGGTGAGGTCGGAACTGATGATGCTCCAGCTGTTGCCGCGGTCGACGCTCTTGAAGACGACATCGCCCCCCAAAAAGAGCGCCTGCGGACCGGCCCGCGACGTGACCAGCGGAGTTACCCAATTGAAATGGTGAGCGACGGTCGTCGGCCGCAGGCCATAGTTGGAGATCGGCCAAGGAGAGATGTCGGCAACCGTACCGGTATGCGCGTCCCACCGGCTGACGTGCCCGCCGAGGCCGGAGCCGTAGACGATCGCGGGATCGACCGGATCGGGTATGTCGTAATCGCGTTCGTCGCCGCCGACCGGGTGCCAGTCGCGAAGGTTCGGCGCTCCGTAATCGCTTCGGCTGGCGATCCCGACGGTGCCGCTGTCCTGCTGCCCGGAATAGATCCAGTAAGGGAAGCGATTGTCGGTCGCGAGGTGATAGAATTGCCCTGTCGGCTGATTGTACCAGCTGCTCCAGGTCCTGCTGCCGTTGACCGAAACCGCTGCGCCCTGATCGGAACCTTCCGCCATCCGTCCCGGCATCTTCGGGTTGATCCAGATCGAGTGATAATCATCGCCGCCGGGACTTCCGCGGAATATTGCGCAACGCGCCCCGCCGCGGTCGCAGCGGCGCATGGATTGTCCCACCAGATAGACGACGTCCGGATCCTTCGGATCGACGGTCACGCGGTTGAAATAGTAGCTCGCAAACGCCTTCTCGGAATTGACCCGCGTCCAATGAATGCCGGCATCGTCGGAGCGCCACAGGCCGCCGTTCGATTTGGAATCGATGACCGCGTACAGTCGCGCGCTCTTGCCGGTCTGCGTCGCGGCCAGGCTGATGCGGCCAAGCGGCGCCGTCGGCCAGCCGCCCCCGGACAGACGGCGCCAGTGCGCGCCGCTATCGTCCGATCGCCAGACCCCGCTGCCAGGTCCCGAGATTTCGGTGAAATAGCTCTGCCACGGCCATTGCCGGGCATCCCAAGTCGACGCGAACAGCACCTGCGAATTGCGCGGCTCGGCGACGATGTCGTTGACGCCCGTGAAGCCGCCCGGTGCGAGCGGATGCGACCAGGTGCGGCCGCCGTCCGTCGAGCGATAGACGCCGCGCGCTTCGCTAGCGCCAAAGAACGATCCGACGGCACCAACGAGGACGAGGTCCGGATCGGTCGGGCTCACCCAGATCCGCCCGATGTAGCGCGTGTCGTGGAGGCCGAGGTCGCTCCACGTCTTTCCGCCGTCGCTGCTCCTGTAGACTCCGCGGCCGGCCTGGACGTCGTAGCGGGGTTCGGGCTGCCCTCCGCCCGCATAGATGACGTCCGGGTTGGACGGCGCGATCGCAATCGCACCGATCGCGGAGCTGCCGCCCCGGTCGAATAGCGACGTCCACGTATTCCCCGCATCGTCGGTGCGCCAAACGCCGCCGCCCGATGCGCCGAAGTAGAATGTGTCGGGCTTCGAAGGCACGCCTTCGATCATCTGCGCCCACCCCGCGCGGAACGGTCCGAGCAACCGCCATTGAAGGCTGTCGTAGACTCGCGGATCGACCGGCGCTGCGGTTGCCGCCCCTGCAAGGAGCGACGCCAAGCCGGCCAACAGGTTTGCCCTCATGCGAGCCATAATTTGCCCCCTCCGATGTTCGATCCGACTCGTAGCCAAGAGTCTCCGCAAGCGCGAGTTAGCGCATCAGCGCGAAGCGACAATCCGAGGCTGGACGGCCATCTCGAAAGCGCGCCAGCGCGGCTCGATTGAATCGAGCGCAGCTTTGATTTGAGCGAAGCCGCGCAGCGCGTCCGGAGTGGGTCCCCCGTCGGCTCCGTCGACCGCCTTCGCCAGCTTGTCGAGCCAGGACGAAATCCCCGTGAGCGTGTTCGGCGCGTTGACCCCCTGGATGGGCGGCTCGGGGCCGACCAGCGTCGCGTACTGAGCATCCAATGCAGCGGCGTCCGTTTGCCCCGCGATCTTAGGGAGTCCGAGCTTTAGGGTCGTCGCTTCCTTCAGCATCGTTCGCACACGGATGCGTTGTGCTTCGATCTGCTTCGCCAGGCGAAACTGGCTTTCAAAATCGGCTTGGGTCACTTTGACGCGTGGATCGGGCAGAACCGTCAGCGGTTCTCGGAGCACCTGCCCGGCAGCGGTCAACTCAACCACATATTGTCCGGGTGGCGCCCAAACTCCCGCCTCTTGCTCGTCCTCGATCGCTGCGGACTTGGCATAATGCAGGTCCCAAACGAACCGGTGGTGGCCGGCGGTCGCTCCGGGCGGCTGGTCGGGAGTAGCCCACTCGGGAGCGACCGGGAGCGTCGACAGGTCGAGCGGCTTCGGCGGTTCGGCACTGCTGTAGCGTTTCACCAGCGCGCCCGATTTGTCGTAAACCGCAATCTGCACCGGGCCGACAATATTTGCCGGAAGCGCATAATCGATGATCGCGCCCAGTGGCGGATTCGCCGCGAGAGGCTCGTCCCGGGGCATCGGCGTGCCGAGGAATCCGGGCTCGTTGATGCGATAGGCTGCGGCCTGCGGGAACAGATGCATGCCCGGCGCGGCATTTGCGGCGAGCGCGCGGAGCGGCACGATATCGTCGAGCACGTAGAACCCGCGTCCGTGCGTCGCGATGACGAGGTCGTTGCCGTGAACCTTGATGTCGCGAACCGAGCTGGCCGGCAATCCGCGATTGAGCGGCTGCCAGTTCTCACCGTCGTCGAAGGATACGTAGAGGCTGCGCTCCGTGCCGGCGAAAAGCAGGCCAGGACGAACCGCATCCTCGCGAACCACGTTGACCGAGTTCGGGCCGCCGTCCGCGGGCAAGCCGTTGGTGATGGGCGTCCAAGTCTGGCCGCCGTCGCGAGTGCGGATGATATAGGGGCGTTGATCGTCGAGCCGATGGCGATCGATCGCCGCGTAGGCGACATTCGGCTCGAAGTGCGAGGGCTCGATGATTCCGACCTTTGACCATGGACCGAGCAATGGCGGAGTGACGTTCGCCCAATGCGCGCCGGCGTCGTTGGTCCGCCAGATGAGGCCATCGTCAGTGCCGACCCAGATCAGTCCGTCGCGCACCGGTGATGTGCCGATGTCGTAGATTACGCCGCGCCGCGGGCCCTTGACGCCCGCGTCCTTGACCGTCGGCGGATCGAGGTTCGGCGGCACTCCTGGATCCGGACGAGTGAGGTCAGGACTGATCGAGGTCCAGGTCTGGCCGCCGTTGGTCGTGCGGAACAGACGCTGGTTGCCGAAATAGAGCGCATGGTCGCGCTGTCCAAACGTCAGCGGCAGGGTCCAGGTGCCGCGATATTCGCCGGGGAATGCGAACGTGGGATCGACGTCGCGCACCTGGCCCGACCGGCGATCGAGCCGCTGGACCCGCCCGCCGTAGACGATGTCGGGATCGTCTGGATCCGGCGCGATCTCATCGCTTTCTCCGCCCGGCGCGACCTCATGGAAATCGCCCATGGTGAGGCCGTCCGCCTTGTTGTCGCTGCGGCTCGCGACCGAGGCCGCACCCGAATCCTGCTGCGAGCCGTAAATTCGGTACGGAAAGCTATTGTCGGTCGAGACGTGGTAGAATTGCCCGGTCGGCTGATTGAACCAGCTGCTCCAAGTCCTGCCGCCGTTGATCGTGACGAGCGTGCCCTGGTCGACTCCGAGGATGCGCCGGTCGGGGTTCTTCGGATCGATCCACAATGTGTGGAAGTCGTCGCCCGTCGGGTCGCCCTTCACCGGGATGAAATGCGCACCGCCGTCGTCGGAGCGCAGCATGATCGTATTCTGCACCCACAGCTGGTCGCCGTCTTTCGGGTTCGCGGTGATTCCTCCGAAGTACCACCCACGCTTCCAGATGCGCTTGTCGCCGGTGACCTTGCGCCAGGCGATACCGGCGTTGTCAGAGCGGTAAAGGCCGCCCTGACCGGGATCGTCGCTGTCCACCAGCGCGTAAACGCGCTTCGGTTTCGCTGGGCTGGTCGCCAACCCCATCCGCGCCGGGGCAGCCGGTAGTCCGTGCCCACTTAGATGGTGCCATGTGCGGCCTCCGTCGATCGACTTGTAGAGGCCGCTGCCGGGCCCGTTCGACGGCGGATAGGTGTTCCAGGGCGGCCGCCGCGTCTGCCACATTGCAGCATATACGACGCTCGGATTGCCGGGTTGGTAGGCAAGGTCGATCGCGCCCGTGTTCGCATCTTTGTACAGCGTCTTCACCCACGTCTTTCCACCATCGATCGACCGAAAGACGCCGCGCTGCTCGTTGGGTCCGTAGGGATGTCCGAGTGCAGCGACGAGCAGCACGTTCGCGTTGCGCGGGTCGACGAGGATCTTGCCGATCTGCTGCGTGTCGTTGAGCCCGATCGCCTGCCAGGTCGCGCCGCCGTCCTTCGACCGGAACATGCCGATGCCCTGTGCAATGTCCGATCGCATGTCGGCCTCGCCGCTGCCGACGTAGATCGTCTTGGGCGATGAAGGTGCGATCGCGATCGCACCGATCGATCCGACGTCCACCTGGTCGAAAATGGGTACCCAAGTGCGCCCGGCATCGTCGGTTTGCCACACGCCGCCGTTGACTGCGCCGAAATAAAAGCGGCGCGCGTCGTTCGGCGCGCCGGCCACCGCCAGAACGCGTCCACCCCTGAACGGACCGACCGATCGCCAATGCAGGTCCTGAAACAGCGAGGGGTCAACAGTCGCGGAATGGCTGACGGCAGAGGATGCGGCGAATGCAACGGCAAGCGACAGGTGAGTTCGAACGCGCACCATGGTTCCCCTAAAGCGAATCGTGCCCGCCTTAGGACAGCTCACGCCTGCCTTGAAGATAAGAGCGGTCCGTTGCCGCAGTCTCAGAATGCTAATCTGACACTCAGCGCAATCCAACGCTAAACCACTGGATTTCGGGGGGGAAGCTAATTATGTACTGTTCGATATGAATAAACCGGAGAGCATTCGCGGCCGGCCGCGCGAGTTCTGTGTCGACCATGCGCTAGCGTGTGCGCTGCACGTATTCTGGAGCAAAGGCTACGAAGGCACATCGCTCAACGATCTCACAGAAGCGATGGGGATCACCAGGCCCAGTCTTTATGCCGCCTTCGGCAACAAGGAAGCCCTCTTCCGCAAAGCCCTCGATCTCTACCAGCGCGAGAAGCTGGAATATATCGGACGGGCGCTGGCGCAGCCGACCGCCCGGCAGGTGGCCCAAGTGATGCTGGTCGGTGCAGTCGAGAATGGCTGCAGCGCGCAGGAACCGCACGGCTGCCTCGGCGTGACCACGGCAGCGGCATGCGGGGCCGAGGCCCAATCCGTCCGTCAGGAAGTCCTGAAGCGCGGCGAGGTGGTCCGGGAAGCGATCATTGCACGTTTTGAGAAAGCCAAGGCCGAGGGCGACCTGGGAGCCGATGTCGATGTCGAAGGGCTGACAAGCCTGCTCTTCGCGATGATCCAGGGCATTTCCGTCCAGGCCGGTTCCGGCGCAACTCGCGAGCAACTCGACCGGTTGGTGAAGACCGGTCTCGCGCTGTGGCCGAGCCGCTGATTTTATCCCCTCCCAAAAATTTTTTATCGACCGGTATAGAATTTCTGATTGACGCCGCCTACCTGTCTTTATACTGAACGGTACATAAAGCCTTCTGCCTGTCAGTGCGGCTTTGCCCGACAACAGAAAAAAGGGGCGACGCGTTTGAAGATTGTCATCTTTAGCGGGATCTGAACCCGCAGGTCAGTTTGTCGCAAGACCAACAACCGTCACGGCGGGGCGTCCTCGTCGAATGAAATTTTGCGTCTGGTGAGCGCCGTACCGCCGTGAGTCCCTCTCCCGGCGAGCGATGATGCTCGCCGTTGAAGAGGGAGAATTGCATGGCCTATCTCGGCAGCATTCAAACGCATCGCAGCCACGAGGTCGCCGCGCGTGCGACCGCTGGCGACAGCGCCAATCGAACGGGCTTCTCGGACCTCGAATGGTCGATCATCCGCCTTGCTCGTGTCGACGACCTTTGGACGATCCGCTCACGGGGTCTTCTTCGACGCATTTGGAACCGGCTGACCG
>JBKPJK010000052.1:0-3144 GCA_046730635.1 Pseudomonadota bacterium
GGCTCGACCAGCATCACTGGGCCTTCGACGAGGCAAGCGACGATCACGCCCGGCAGTCCGGCGCCCGAGCCAACGTCCACCCAAGCCGATCCTGGCCGCGGCTCGAAGCCAATCAGCTGAGCCGAATCGATGATGTGCCGATCCCACAGCCCGTCCAATGTTCCACGTGAAACAAGGTTCTGACGCTCATTTTCGACAACCAGCAGCTTCACGTAAGCTTCGAGCCGTTCGTAAGTTTCACGTGAAACAGGTCTACCGAGGACCTGCGTTAGCGTGCCCGTCACGCGGCGGCGCGACGATTTGCGGCCACGTAAACCGCCGAAAGTGCCGCCGGCGTGATTCCGGGAATCCGCCCAGCCTGATCTAACGTCTCTGGTCGCGCGGCGGTTAGGCGCTCGACCATTTCAGTAGAGAGACCTGGGATCTGCGAATATCGGAGGTCGGGTGGCAGCCAGACGCACGAGTCGCGCTGGACGACTTCCCACTCCCGCTGCTGGCGGGCGACGTAGGGCGCGTAAGTCGCATCTGCACGTCCCTCGGGCGTCTCCGCCCAGGTCTCGCGGCTTCGTCGCTCGAAATGATCCGTGATGTGATTGCGACGCATGGCTGAGAGACAGCCCGCGGCGAGTGCCGCCTCACCCAGTCTCGTCGTCGCATTGTCGGCGCGAAGCGACAGGCGATATTCAGCACGCGCGGTCATCATCCGATAGGGTTCGGTCACCCCTTGGAGGATGAGGTCATCGACCATGACCCCGATGTAGCTGGTGCGCCGGTCGAAGCGAACGTCATCAAGGCCCAGCGCGCGAGCTGACGCGTTAAGGCCGGCCACGAGCCCTTGGGCAGCTGCTTCCTCATAGCCTGTGGTACCGTTGATCTGGCCAGCGAGGAAGAGGCCGGGAATTTCGCGAACTTCCAACGTCGCATTGAGGCGCCGGGGATCGACGAACTCATATTCGACCGCATACCCCGGGCGCGCGACCTCGACACGTTCGAGGCCCTCGATGCTCCGGACGAACTCCAGCTGAACATCCTCCGGGAGCGAAGTCGATATTCCATTGGGATAGACCAGGACGTCGTCCAGCCCCTCAGGCTCGAGGAAAATCTGGTGCGCGTCGCGGTCGGAAAAGCGCTTCACCTTGTCCTCGATAGAAGGACAATAGCGCGGGCCCCTCCCCTCGATGGCACCCGCGAACAAGGGCGACCGATCGAAGTTCCTGCCGATAATGTCGTGAGTCGTGGCATTGGTCCGGGTGATCGCGCACCGCAGCTGCGGCGGCGACGGATGGTCTTCGAGCGCCGACATCGTCCACGCTTCATCGTCGCTGGGCTGTTCTTCCAGCCGTGACCAATCAATAGTCCGCCCATCGAGCCGTGGCGGCGTGCCCGTCTTCAGGCGCCCCTGACCCAATCCGATTTCGCGAACCTGCTGTGCTAGCGCCACGGATGCGCGCTCCCCGCGACGACCCCCTTCAAGCACTTGCTCGCCAACGAACAAGCGTCCCCCGAGGAACGTCCCGGTTGCGATCACCACGGCGGGGCTCGCGAGCATGCCGACGTTGGTGTTCACACCGGTCACCCGGTGGCCGCTGAGGACGAGCTCGGTCGCTTCCGCAAGCACCAACTCCACGTGATTCTCTGCGAGGAGGTCCGCGATTGCAGCGCGGTAAAGTTTACGATCCGCCTGCACGCGGGGGCCCCAAACCGCTGCCCCCTTGCTTCGATTGAGCATCCGGCGATGAATTGCAGCCCGGTCCGCCGCCCGCGCCATCAATCCGTCGAACACATCGAGCTCGCGCACCAGATGGCCCTTGCCGACGCCCCCGATGGAAGGGTTGCACGACATCTGCCCCGCATCTTCAGCACGGAAGGTCAACAGGCCGACCCTCGCCCCGCGGCGCGCGGCCGCGGCCGCGGCTTCGCAACCGGCGTGACCCGCACCGATGACCAAGACGTCGAACATCCCGGCGCCTTTAGCTCAAGGATGTTTCACGTGAAACTATTTGCCGAGACAGAAGCGGCTGAAAAGCGCGTCGAGCACATCTTCGACCCCGGCCGCACCGGTGAGCCGATCGAAAGCGACACGCGCATGGCGCAGCTCCTCCGCTGCAATTGCGAGCTCGCCAGCCGCCGCGGCGCGGCGCATCGCGAAGGCGGCATCCTCCAGCAAACTCGCCTGCCGCCGATTGACCGTGATCGCGTCGGCGGCCGGAAGTAGAGAGCGGGCGGAGGCTTCGACTTGCTCGAGCAGTTGCTGAAGGCCTGCTCCAGTGACGGACGATACTGGCGTCGATCCGGACGGCACCGGGCGGCCGGACAAGTCCGCCTTGGCATGAACCCGGATCAGCCTGGGATGCTGCGGCGCAGATTGGGGATCGCCGAGCCAGACGAGCACATCAGCGGCCTCCGTCAGCATCGAGGCGCGGGCCACGCCGATGCGCTCGACCGGATCCTCCGTCGCTCGCAACCCGGCCGTGTCGGTCAACAAGATCGGCAGGCCCGCCACGGACAGCGGGACTTCGATATGGTCGCGCGTCGTCCCCGGAATATCGGTCACGATGGCGCGATCGCTTCCGCTCAAGGCATTGATTAGGCTGGATTTTCCGGCATTGGGTGGACCAGCCACGACGACCCGGACGCCATCCTTCAGAGTCTCGACCCGCGGGCGGTCGAGCCATAGCTGCAATTCCTCCGCAAGGCCTTCGCAAGCGCGCAACAGACTTGGATCGATGGCCTCGTCGTCCTCGTCATAATCGATCGCTCGTTCCGCTCGGGCGGTCAGCTCGAGCAGCCGGTCCCGCCATGCGCCCACCTGCTTGCGAAGTGTGCCTTCGGCTATTGCAAGGGCCGCCTTTCGCTGGCCTTCCGTCTCGGCTTCAATGAGGTCGGCAAGGCCCTCGGCCTCAGTGAGGTCGATCCTGCCGTTTTCGAACGCGCGTCGGGTGAACTCGCCAGGACGCGCCTCCCTCAACCCTTCGATCGAAGCAAGCGCTCGCAACAGCGCGTCGACCACCGCCCGTCCGCCGTGACATTGGAATTCGACGATATCCTCGCCCGTCGAGCTCGCGGGCCCGTCGAACCGCAATACCAGAGCTTTATCGAGGATCTCGCCGGAGTCGGGATGCCTGAGCTCCCGAACGGCAACCA
>JBKPJK010000053.1:0-4435 GCA_046730635.1 Pseudomonadota bacterium
GGCAAATATGAGCAGCACGCCGCCGACGAGACCCCATTCCTCTGCCATTGTCGCGAACACGAAGTCCGTGTGGCCCTCGGGGAGGTAATCGAGGTGGCTTTGGCTGCCGTGGAGGAAGCCTTTGCCCCAGATCCCGCCGGAACCGATCGCAATCTTCGACTGGGCGATGTGGTAGCCCGCGCCAAGCGGATCGCTCTCGGGATCGAGGAAGACGTCGATCCGCTTGCGCTGATAGCCGTGCATCATCGAATAGACGATCGGCGCGGCAACGCCCACGGCGACGGCGGGTGCGGCGAACAGCCACCAGGGCAGGCCGGCAAGGAACATCACGGTGACTCCGCACAGCATCACCATGATGCAGGTGCCGAGGTCCGGCTGGACGAGGATCAGGAAGGCGGGAACGCCAAGCAGCGCCAGCGCCGGCCAGATTGCACGCCACTTGCGTATTTCCGCCGCAGGAACGAGTTCATAAAAGCGCGCGAGGGTGAGAACGATCGCGGGTTTCATGAACTCCGACGGTTGAAGCCGGATGGGACCAAGGTCGAGCCACCGTTGCGCGCCCTTGCTTACGAAGCCCAGGGCTTCGACGCCGATCAACATGATCAGGGTCGCGCCGTAGAGGGGGAAGGCGATCGCCTTGATCGTCGACTCGCTCATCCAGGACATGCCGACGGCGATGCCGAGGAACCCGGTGAATACGATCGCCTGCTTGAGCGCCCATGGCTGCAAATGCCCGCCAGCCGCGGAATAGAGGACGATCAGCCCGAATGTTGCGATCCCGCATACGAGCGTGATCAGGCGCCAAGGCAGCCTGGCCAGCGGGCGCGGAATGATCGCCGAGGTGATCATGCCTTGTTACCCGAAAGGGGCGGGAGGCCGTTGGCCTGACGCCAAGAGGCCGTCTTCCGCTCTGCGCGCTGCTCAAGCGTACCGCCGATACTTTCTTCGAACGCCTGGAGCGCGGCGATTGCCTTCTGGCGGTCGTACAGGAAGGTGATGGTATCGCGGATCAATGGCGCAGCGACGGCCGCGCCAAAGCCGCCATGCTCCACGATGGCGGCGGCCGCATAACGCGGATTGTCGAACGGGACGAACCCCATGAACAACGAGTGGTCGCGCAGCTTCCAATTGGCGGCAGTGTAATTGCCGCGTTCGCTCGCGCTTAGGTTGTGGGTCTGTGCAGTGCCTGTCTTTCCGGCCATCTGAATGCCAGGTATCTGGAGCTTCGCCGCAGCGGCCGTTCCGTGATCGACCACGCCCGCCATCGCTGTGCGGATGAAATTCAGGTGATCGGCGTCCACTTCGAGTTGCGCTTGCGGAGCGACCGGCTTGTTCTTGAGCAGGCGCGGGATCACACGCTTTCCCGTCGCCAGGCGGCTTGCCATCACGGCCAATTGGAGCGGGTTGATCAGCACCATACCCTGGCCGATGGACATGTTGATTGTGTCGTAGGTTTGCCACTCGCGGTGATACTTGCGCCGCATCCACTCAGGATCGGGGATCGTCCCGTATCGTTGATTGTCGAAGGGCAAGTCGAACTTTTCGCCGAAGCCCATTGATCTCACCATCGGGGCGAGTTTCTCGGCGCCGACGCGACGGCACATCTCGTAGAAATAGATGTCGCAGCTGTGCACGATGGCCGCGTCCATATCGACGGGTCCGTGACGCTTGTCGCAATGGAAGACGTGATTGCCGAGCGGGTAGGACCCTGTGCAATTCACGCGCTGTTTGCGGTCGATGCCCGCATTGAGAAGCGCCATCGCCATCGACGGCTTTATCGTGGATCCGGACGGATAGAGGCTCTCGAGCGCCTTATCGACGAGCGGCAAATGGTCGTCTCCGGACAGCATCTTCCATTCGTTCTTGCTGATCCCGTCGGAGAAATTGTTGGGGTTGAACGAGGGCATTGAGGGCATCGCCAGGATGTCGCCGTTGCGCACGTCCAGGACTACCACCGAACAGGATTGGTCGCCGATCCGCCGCGCCGCATATTCGTGAAGATCGGCATCGATCGTGAGCTGCACCGTGCCACCGCTGCGATCGGGCTTGGGCTCCAGCTCCTGGACCAGCTTGCCGCGCGCGGTGACCTCAACCCGCTGGCCCCCTGGCTCGCCGCGGAGCGTGGATTCCAGCGTTTGTTCAAGGCCTTCCTTGCCAATCTTTACGCCGGGGATGAGAAGCAGCGGGTTCTTGCCCTCCTTCTCATATTCCCTGGCGGACGCTGCGCCCACATAGCCTACGAGCTGGCCGACGGCGGAGCCGGCAGGATAGAAGCGGGTGAAGCCGCGCGACGCCGCGACGCCCGGCAGTTCGGGCAGGCGCACCGTGATTGCCGCATATTGTTCGTAGGGCACGTTGTCGGCGACCGACACCGGCTGGAACCCTCGCGAGGTCGCCAGCTCCCGGTTGATCCGCTCGACCTCGTCGGGCGGAAGATCGAGCAGCTTCGCAACCGGTCCGACGATGTCTCGACCCTTCTCCATCTGCTGCGGAATGATGTCGACGCGAAAGCTCGCCTTGTTGATGGCGATGGGCTTGCCGTTGCGGTCGATGATCCAGCCCCGGCGCGGCGGCACGGGGATGAGCTGGACACGGTTGCTTTCGGAAAGGAGTTGGTATTTCTCGTTCTGAGCGATGGCGAGCCAGCCCATGCGGCCGATCAGCATCGTGCCGACGGCGGCCTGCGCTCCGCCCAGCAGCATCATGCGCCGCGAGAAGGTGATCGACTGATGCGCGTTGGTGAACCGGACGTGCTTCACCGCCTCAGCCTCCACGCATCGACTCTAGCGACGACCCAGGCACTGACCGGGAAAACGCAGATCGATATGACGAGCGGCGGGACCATCCGCCAAAAGGGGACCGACGCGCCCGTGAGCGCGGCAATTCGCCATTGGAGCCATTGATCGATTGCGAGCAACACGGAGGCAACGATCCACTCGATCCAATAATCTCGCCACATGGTCCGTCGATCGATCAGATCGAGGGCGAGCATCGTGGCGCTCCAGAGGAGCACGGACAGTCCTATGGGATAGCCGGTGAACAGGTCGTTGATGAGCCCCAGCGGCGCGGCCCACCAGGGTGGCCAGGGATCTGCGCGCAGCAGCCGCCAGCTGATGAAGGCCAGATACCCGAAATCGGGGAACCAGCCGCTCATCGAGATGATGGGTAGCGCCGAAAGCAACGTTGCGACGATGACGGTCGCGGCAGGGACGTAAGGGGCGTAAGGCGCCGGCTCGCGCCCAATCCTCGTTCGGCCGGTCAGGGCGGCGCGGACCATCAGGGCGCGTCCGTAGGACTGGCTTCGGCAGCGACGGCTGCAGGTTCGAACGGCGGTTCAACGATCGCGAAGCTCGTGTTCGCCGGATCCGCCAGGGGAAGAGCGATCGCGCCGTCGTCGTCGAGCTTCACCACTCGACCGATCGGCACGAGCGGAGGATAGAGTCCACCGGTGCCCGAGGTGATGATGATGTCTCCGCGCTTGAAAGGATTGCGCCCAACCTCCAGGGGGCGGACGTCGATGGTCCCGTCGCCGCGTCCTTGAGCAATTACAGGAATGCCCCCGCGCAGCAGGCGGGAGGGGACGATGTTCGCCCTGTCGGACACCAGAAGAACGCGAGAGGCGAGGGCACCCGCGTCGATGATCCGACCCACTAGGCCGTCAGGTGAGCGGACCGGCATGCCGATCCGCACTCCGTCCTTCGTGCCTGCCGAAAGGATCGCAAATCGCCGCGGGCTGTTGAAAGAGGAACCGACGATCCGCCCGGTCGCGATCGTCTCGCGCCCATGCTCTCGCAATTGAAGCGTTGCCTTGAGCTGCCGGTTCTCCTGGAAGATCGCCTTGGCTTCGACCATTCGCCGAAGCATCGCCTGGCGCTCCCGCTTCAACTTGGCATTCTGGTTGGCGGCGTCCCAATAATTGCCGGCGCCCGTGAACAGGCCTTCTGTCGTGGACACGACTTCGCGGAGCGCGCCGGTAACCGGAGCAGTCAGGTCGAGCGCCGCTCCCTTAACGCCGTTGTAGGCCTGCGGTGCGACGAGCGACAAGGCGAGCAGCAGCAGGCCGACGATGATCCCGGCGATGACCGCCAGGAAGCTGAAGAACAGCCCGTACTGGGCTCGCCGCGACCAGCCGGGACGCGCGGTCGCCACTTTCTGTCCCCGCTAGGCCGTCTGCAGCACGCCGCGGAACTGCTCTTCCTCCAGCGCGCGGCCCGTTCCGAGCGCGACGCAGGTGAGCGGATCGTCCGCCACCGTGACCGGCAGGCCGGTTTCGTCACGCAGCACTTCGTCGAGGCCTTGCAGCAGGGCCCCACCCCCGGTGAGGACGATGCCCTGGTCGCAGATGTCGGCGGCAAGCTCCGGCGCTGTATTCTCGAGCGCGATCCGGACCCCTTCGACGATCGTGCCGACCGGTTCCGAGAGAGCCTCTGCGATC
>JBKPJK010000054.1:0-2967 GCA_046730635.1 Pseudomonadota bacterium
ATCGGTCTTGCGCCGCATGTCGCGCCATTGGCGAAGCTGATGCTTCCTCAGGAAATGGGCGCTTTCATGGGCGATGACGCCGGCCAGCTGCGCCTCGTTGCGCATGCGCAGCAACAGTCCCGAGAAAACGACCGCGAAGCCGCTCGGGAACATCATTGCGTTGAAGTCGGGGATCCGCACCAGGTAGATGCGGAAATCATGGGCGGCCGGTCCACCCACCGTGCCGATGATGTTCTTAAGGTAGCCCTCGAGCTTGGGATCCTGGATCACGAGGTTGGATCCGGAGATCTCTTCCTCCGCGCGATCCATCTCCTTCCACAGACCCATTTCGTCCTTTTCGGTGGGCCTGAAGCCAGGGCCGATCAACGGAACCATGTCCTCGGGCCGGATACGCGCGTCGGCCACCCCGGTGTGGAGCGAAGCCGCCGCGGCCGCTCCTCCGAGGAGCATCGCGCGGCGGCTCACCTCAATGCAACGCAGGCACATCAGTGCTTCACTGCCGGGTCGTCGGTCACGACCACGCCCTTGGTTACGCCAGTTCCGGGCTTCATTCGTCCGAGCAGTCGATCGATCATCTGGGTTGCGCCCTGCGGCGTGCGCAGATCGCCGAACTTGATCCCTGGTACCTGGCTTCCGGCGATGACGACGTTGAACCACACCACCCGGCCTGTTTTCAGGTCTACGAGCGAGGCGTAATCGAGCTGCTGCTGACCGCCGATGTTCGGTGCGCAGAAGCCGACGATGCAGCCCGCAAGCCCGAGAATTCCGAGTGCGATTCGGCCTCCGGACGCGACCTGGTCCTCACCATGAAGGAACAAAGCATAGTCGTAGCCCGTCTTTTGGCCGAGACGGACAGCGTCCTGGCCGAGCGTCCACTCCAGCCCCTTGCCGCGCTTGGTCGGTAGGTAGTCGCCCAGATATTTGTGAACTACGATCGACTCGTCGACAGCCGCGTTCAGGCGCTCGACGTCGGCCAGCTCCTGCGCAGTGACGCCCGGAATCTCGTTGCGATGCTCGATGATCGTGACCTTGCCACCTCTCGCGGCCTGCTGCGCGCGGAGCGCGTCCACGATCGAAGACCGCGCCTGGTCCGTCCAATCCGCCCGCGGCTCGACCATCCCGCCCGTCGTCAGCGATCCGACGGTCACATCCGGACGGAGCACGAGCAGCTTGTAATCGCCTTGAGGCGGCGTGAACTGCATGTCGGCATATTGCTTCGTCTGCACGCAGGCGCTGAGCGCAACGCTCCCGGCCAAGGCGGCGGCAAGACCCAGTTTACGCATCGTGGTTCTCCCAGGGACGCGAAGCCGCGCGCCCCTCCCCATACTGCAACTGAGCTAGGATGCCTTAACCGTAGCTTAAAGAAAAGCCCGACTTTTGAATTGCTTAGCGGGGGCTACAAAAGACTCCGGAAACGCCGCCGAGGCAATGGCCATCGATCGCGGGAGCCCCGAGCGGTAGCCCGAGCATCGCCGCTAAGGTCGGCATGATGTCAGCCGTCTCCACGGGCTCCGACGGCGAGTTCGACGCGATTCCACGGCGCCAGAAGAGGATCGGAACACGCCGGTCGTAGTCCCATGGGCTGCCGTGGGTCGAAACGTAGCGGCTCGTATCCGCGATCGGGGTGATGTGCGGCTTGAGCACGACGACAATGTCGCCCGACCGCGCCGGGTCATAAGAGGCGCGAGCGCGCTGGATGAGCGACCATTGAACCGGATTACCCGAAGGCATCGGAGTGGCGGCGATCTGATCTCGCGAGAAGGCGGCCTCGACCTGGGGATGGGCGCGATAGGCTTTGAGCGCTTCCCTCTGGGCCCGGCTACGATCGATACCGGTCAGCCTTTTGTCGATCCACACATCGCCGCTGAAATCGCCGATCAACACCGGTCCGGACAGGCCGAGCCTCTGGCCGATGCTCTTGCCTACTGCCGACGCAGAAAGTGCCGGGTCGACACGAGCGGCATCGGCGACCCCGCGCAGCCGCAGGCGCTCCGGAATATCTAAGCCGCCATGGTCCGCGCTGAGCGCGACCGCATAATCGACCCCGCTGCGGTCGAGGAAGGCGAAGAAGTCGCCGAGCTCGCGGTCGAGCTCCATCAGCTGCAGGCACATCTCCTGCCCGCCCGGCCCGTATGTGTGGCCGACATAGTCGGTCGCCGAGAGGCTCACCGAAAGCACATCCGGGGTAGCGGCGTGCCCGAGCTTCATTTCCTGAATGAGGCCCGCAGCCAATGCGAGCGTCGACCCGTCGAGCGCTGGAGAGGCACGAAACCCGGCAGCGTCGCCCGCAGCGCGAGCGAGCGTGCCGTTGCCGACGGTCTTGCCGCTGCCCTCAAGCGTGATCGCCTGGGCCTTGCCTGCACAGAAGGCGGGCGGCTGCAGGGCTTCGCCCGGGGCCGCCAGGATTCGCTGAACGGCCGCGTTGGCCCGCGTGACGGCCTGAGGCTCTGCGGCGGCGCTCAGGTCGGTGGCGAACTTCTTGCCGTCCCAATACCAGCGCTGGTCGGCATGATGCCCAGACATCATCACCGCTGCCCGGTCCTTTCCCGACACGGCGACATTCCGCGATGTCGGCCACAAAGCCTTCATCCGATCGCCCAAGGTCGGCACGCGGAGATGCTGGTCGGAAACCTTGTATGCGGTGGAAGAGGATCCGGGGGCCTGCTCGTTCTCGGCGCAGTAGACGCTCTTGTCCGAGCGCTGGAGCGACTGGTCGGACCAGATGTTGCCAATGATCCCGGTCGTGGCCGGCCGGTCTCCCGTCAGCAGCGTCGAGTGCCCAGGGCAGGTCTCCGTTGCTGCGTGGCTTTGGTAGCCGTTGTGAAACACCGTGCCCGATGCGAGCCGAGCAAATCCGCCAGTGAACTTCGGCCGATATTCATCCCACAGATCCGCCGAAAACTGGTCGATCGATATGACGACGAGCAACTTCGGGGGTGCCGCGGGCGCCTGCGCCGCGGATTGCGT
>JBKPJK010000055.1:0-2313 GCA_046730635.1 Pseudomonadota bacterium
GGTCGAGCGTGCGGCGCCGACGCTCGCAATGCTTCTGGCGGAAGCCGAGCCGGCGGCTCCTCCGGTCCCGGCGCAGGCCGCTTCCTCGGTCGCCGCTGCGGCGGAGCCGGCGACGCCGCCGGAACGAAAGCGCGAGGAGCCGAAGCGCGCGGAAGAGCGTGGCATCGCCACGGTCCGCGTGCAGGCCGAACGGCTCGACGAGTTGATGGACCGGGTCGGTGAGCTCGTCATCGCCCAGGCGCGGCTCAGCCAGTTGGCCGCGGCCGGCTCCGATCTCTCGATCAAGATGATCGCGGAGGAGATCGAGCGGCTGGCGGGAAGCCTGCGCGACACCACCATGGGCGCGCGGATGGTGCCGATCGGCTCCCTGTTCGGGCGCTTCCGAAGACTGGTCCACGATTTGTCCCGCGACCTCGGCAAGCCGGTCGAATTCGTCACCTCGGGCGAGGATACCGAGCTCGACAAGACCATGATCGAATGTCTCGCCGATCCGCTCGTGCACCTGATCCGCAATGCGGTCGACCACGGCATCGAGGATTCCGAGAGGCGTGCGGCGTCCGGCAAGACCGAGCAGGGACGGATCGAGCTGCAGGCCGTCCATTCCGGCGCGCAGGTCCTCGTCACCGTCAAGGACAATGGCGGCGGGCTCAACACCGCGCGCATCCGCGCCAAGGCGGAAGAGCAGGGATTGATCGCGCCCGGTGCGGCGATGTCGGATCATGAGATCCACCAGTTCCTGTTCCATCCGGGGTTCTCGACCGCCCAGACCGTCTCAGCGCTGTCCGGCCGCGGCGTCGGTATGGATGTGGTCAAGCGCACCATCGAAAACATGCGCGGTTCGATCGATCTGTCGACGAAAGCCGGCGAAGGAACGAATGTCACGCTGCGCCTGCCGCTGACGCTTGCGATCATCGAGGGATTGCTGATCCGGGTCGGCGAGGGACGCTACATCATTCCGCTCCCGGCGGTCGAAGAATGCGTCGAGCTCACGGCGGAGGACGAGCGCTCCCGCGGCCGCAATTTCCTCAACGTGCGCGGCAACCTCGTGCCCTTCCTGCGGCTCCGCGACATTCTCGACGTGTCAGGTGTGCCCGGACAGCATCAGAAGACAATCATCATCTCGACCGGCGAGACGCGCGTCGGGCTGGTTGCCGACCAGATCATCGGCAATCATCAGACCGTCATCAAGTCGCTTTCGAAATTGCATTCCGACGTCACGATCTTTTCCGGTGCGACCATCCTCGGCGACGGCACCGCGGCGCTTATTCTCGACGTGGCGCAGCTCGTCGCGCTGGCGCAGTCGCGTGCGGAAAAGCAGCAGATGAGCGAGGCGGCATAGATGGCGACAGATCGGCAGCAAGACGCCGAAACCGTCGAGGACGGTTCGATGCAGGTGGTCATGATCGGGCTCGGCGACGAGAAATTCGCGCTCGATGCCGGCCTGGTGCGCGAGATCATCGATCCGGTTCCCGCAACGAAAGTGGCCGGCTCGCGCTCGTTCGTGCCCAGCGTCATCAATGTGCGCGGCAATGTCATTCCGCTGGCCGACCTGCGCATCCGTTTCGGGATGCCGCAGACCGAAGCCTCCACGGAGACACGGATCGTCGTGATCGAGGTCGGCATCGACAACGAGCCGGTGCTGGTCGGCGTCACCGCCGACAAAGTCTACGAGGTTACCGAGATCTCGCAGACCGACGTGCAGCAGACGCCGCGCGTCGGCATGCATTGGAAGCCGGAGTTCATCCGCTTCATCACCAAGTGGCGTGAAGAGTTCGTCATCGTACCGAATATGGAACGTATCCTGAATTGAGGAAGTCTCGGGGGCGAGACTGGGGTTGGGGGCTGCACATGAGATTTACGGTCAAGGCCAAGCTGGCCACTGCGTTCGGTTTGATCATCGTCCTGTCCGCGGTCGCGGGCGGCGTCGCCTATATGAAGCTCGGCGACATGATGGAGACCGCCGACAGCATGGTGCTGCGCGCCACGCGGATGGAGAAGGCGACCCAGATCGAGAAGGATATCCTGCTCCAGCTTCGAGCGGAGAAGAATTCGATTCTGGGGACGGAAGCTGACGTCGAGCAGTTTGCCGCAGAGGCAGCGAAGACCCGCGAGGCGGCGCTGAAGATAAAGGACGAGGTCTACGCACTGGCGAGCGAGGGCGGCAGGAAGCTGCTCGATACATTTGCGATCGCCTACGCCAAGATGAACGCGTTCCAGGACGATACCATCAAGCTGGCGAAGACCGACAAGGCCAAGGCCACAGAGCGCTCGATGCATGAGGGACGCAAGGTCGTCGCCGATGCGCTCGAGGCC
>JBKPJK010000056.1:0-2600 GCA_046730635.1 Pseudomonadota bacterium
GGGATATGCGGGGCCGGATCGGCGAGTCGGCTACGTCCACCTTTCGGCGATCGCCGGCGACTAATTGAGCAGGGAGCGCGTCCAGATCAGCTGATAGACGCTGGTTGCGACAAGGACCGCAATCAATGCGGCTACGGCCCAGTCTCGCCGTGGCGCTCGCGGACGCCGTTGCGGGAAGAGCAGCCAGCCGGCAAGCGCGCAGAGGATTAGCGTACCCACCGCGCTGTTGCGGACGAAGTCGGCGACCACCGTCCTGACGTGCTCAGTCCCGTCGGCGACCGACTCCCCGTGCGGGCTCATCCAGAGTGTCAACGCCCACGCCACGACTGCGGCGAACAAAAGGATGGAACCGACGAAGATTCGGCCGCGAGCGATTCCTCGATTACTCACATCTGCCCCCGTGAGCGCCGGATCGCGTACCATCGGGCGACGTTCGCATTCTGCTGTTCCAGCGTCTCGGCAAATAGATGCCCGCCGGTCCCGTCAGCAACGAAGTAGAGCGCCTTCGTCTTCGCGGGGTGAAGGACCGCTTGAATGCTCGCCTTCCCCGGATTGGCGATCGGGCCCTCGGGAAGACCGGGACGCTTATAGGTGTTGTAGCCGTTGTCGGCATTAAGCTCCGAGCGCAGGATGCGCCGCCCCAGAGGTTTACCCTTCGTCACGGGATAAATTACGGTTGGATCGGCATCGAGTTTCATGCCGATGCGCAGCCGATTGCAATAAACGCCTGCGATCATCGGCCGCTCGGAGGCTTTGCCGGTCTCCTTCTCGACGATCGACGCCAGGATGACCGCCTGCTCCTTCATCACGATCGGACAGTCGGTGCTTCGGTTCGGCCAAAGCTGGTCGACGGTCTTGCTCATCGCGCTCTGCATCCGGGAAAGCACCGCCGCCCGCGCCTCGCCCCGCTGATATCCGTAGCTGTCGGGAAGCACCGATCCTTCCTGCACCGCGGGCGGCGCACCGGTCAGGTAAGGGACGGCGGCAAGCTTCTCCTGGACGACGATCGCAGGCATGCCCTCGGTAATGGTGATCAGCCGTTGCACCGGCTTGCCGTGCTGGAGCAGGTCGAGGACCGATGCTCCGCCCATGCCCTTCGGAATTCGAAATTCGCCGGCTTGGATCGGGTCGTGCGAACCGAAGATCCGGGCCATCACGTAAAAGGTTTTCGCCGTGCCGGGGATTGCGCCCTGCTTCGCCAGCTGGCGCGAAACCGCGCCCAGCGTCGTTCCTTCTTTCACGAGCACGTCATGAGGGCCCGGCTTGGATCCAGGAGCCCACCACAGGAAATAGACAACCAGCAGCGCCGCGGCGATCAGCGCGCCGGCGCCGACGAGGGTCCGCCTCACACGGCCTTCACGATGAGGCTGGCGTTGGTTCCCCCGAAGCCGAAGCTATTGTTCAGCGCGGCCCGCACCGGCCGTTTCTTGGCCGCGTGCGGAACGAGGTCGACGCCTTCGGTTCCCTCGTCCGGATCGTCGAGATTGAGCGTCGGAGGGACGATCTGATCGCGGATGGCGAGGATGCAGAAGATGGTCTCCACCGCTCCCGCGCCGCCAAGCAGGTGGCCGATTGCCGACTTGGTGCTGCTCATGGACGCACCATTCAAGTCGTCCCCAAGGACGCGCTTGACCGCGCCGAGCTCGATCGTGTCCGCCATGGTCGACGTTCCGTGAGCGTTGACGTAGTCGATGTCCTCCGGCTTGAGCCCGGCCTTCCTCAACGCCATTCGCATCGCTAGTTCGGCCCCACGCCCTTCAGGATGCGGCGCGGTCACGTGGTAGGCATCGCCGGAAAGCCCATATCCGACGACCTCGGCATAGATCTTCGCGCCACGAGCCTTGGCGTGCTCATATTCCTCAAGCACCACGACGCCCGCGCCCTCGCCCATGACGAAACCCTCGCGGTTCTTGTCGTAGGGGCGGCTCGCCTCGGTCGGCCGGTCGTTGAATGCCGTATTGAGCGCCTTGGCCTGGGCGAAACCGGCGACGCCCAAGGGGTTGATGGTGCTTTCCGCGCCGCCCGCCAGCATGATGTCGGCGTCCCCGTCCTTGATCATGCGTGCGGCATCGCCGATCGAATGCGCTCCGGTGGAGCAGGCCGTGACGACCGAGTGATTCGGTCCCATGAGCCCATATTTGATGGAGACCTGGCCACTGGTCAGGTTGATCAGTCGTCCGTGTACGAAGTGCGGCGACACGCGACCGGGTCCGCGCTCGGCCAAGACGAGGGATTCGCTCTCGATCCCCGGCAATCCGCCGATGCCCGAGCCGATCGAAACGCCGGCCCGCTCTTTGGTCTCCTCGTCCATCTCGGTCAGCCCGGCATCCTCGAGGGCCTGTCCCGCAGCATCGATCGCATAGACGATGAAAGGATCGACCTGGCGCTGAACCTTGTGATCGACCCGCTTGTCGGGGTCGAAGCCCCACTCATGCTCCTTGGGCTTAACCTCTCCGGCGATCTTGGCCTTTTGGTCCGTTACGTCGAAGCGCGTGATCGGGCCGATCCCGCTCTTGCCGGCAATGAGGTTCCTCCAGGTCGTCTCGACATCGCCACCCAGCGGCGTAACCAGCCCGAGACCCGTCACCACGACACGGCGC
>JBKPJK010000057.1:0-4272 GCA_046730635.1 Pseudomonadota bacterium
GTGCGCGAGCGTTGCCGCCGGTCCGAAGCTGCCTGGTCCGCGCTCGCGGACAAGGCTCATCGCGGCGAACGGCTGCGCATCGAAGATCAAAAGAGGAAAGCGGCGGTAGCCGCATCGATTTCAAATGAAGATGATATTCAAGAAGAACCAACCGAAGCGGACTTTCCCACGTCCGAGCGTCGAACGACATCAATCAGAACAGTCATATCGACCGTTCGATAAGGTGGCATATGCCGCCGTGCTCGAAATACTGGGCTAAAGTTAGTTCGCGTATCTCCTCGGAAGCTGTTACAAGAACATATCGCGCGGCAATCCGATTGTAGGCATTTGCGCGGCTGAGAGACACGCGTGCGCTCCCGCTTACGACAACGGAGCCAGCGTTGGACGCCCAACAGCCCACCGAAATATTTCCGGATAATCCTGATGGTGCGGAAGGCCTGCGCAATCAGGCGGCCTCATGTCGTCGGCTCGCCGCCCGGGCTCGGACCTGCGCCGGAACCAGCTCCATGAACGCGCTCGCGGATCATTTCGACGAGCAGGCGCGGAGGGCCGATGCGGCGGAATCCGCCATCACGGACCAACCCGCAGGCACGCAGGAGGCCAGAAAGTGAGCCGCGTCGTGCACCTCAACCTTGATGAAGGCGTGGTCGTGATCCGCTGCATGTCGGAGAACGTCGGCGTGTCGGCGATTGAGCCGTTGTCCAGCGGCGGCGTGCGGCTGGTCTGCATGAGCAGCGACGGGGCGGCCCGGATGCGCAAGAAACTCAAGGCTTATGTGATTGCCGGGACAGTGACTCGGGCGAAGCATCGGCCGCCCAACCCGCTCTGGTAGGCAGCCTCAGACCGAATGGTGCAAGTACCGTTCGCTGAAATCGCCGGCTTCGGCGAGAGCGTCCCAGTCGAGGATCGTCAGCTTACTCGCGGTCAGGTTGATGAGCCCCGCTCTGCGCAATGCCTGGAGCGTGCGATTGGTGTGAACGGCGGTTAGTCCGGTCGCATCTGCGATCTGTTCCTGCGTCAGTGGAAAATCGAACAGGGGCCCTTCGCCAAGGCCGGCCGCCTTCAGCCGAAGCGCAAGTTCGCAGAGAAGATGGGCGATACGTTGCCTGGCGTCGCGGCGTCCGACGTTAACGACCCACTCGCGAAACACCGACGCGTCCAGCAACGAATCGAGCCATATCGCCTGTCGCACAGCCGGTCGGTCGCTCATCACTTGCAGGAGCAGCTCCTTTGACACGACGGCGACGAGGCAGCGCGTCAGCGCCTGCACATTGTGGTCGGCGACCTCGAGCAGGCAGTTCTGAAGGTCCAGGAACTCGCCCGGAATGTGGAACGAGATGATCTGCCGAGAGCCATCGCTCAGGATCTTCTGGCGGTACGCAAATCCTTGCAGCAGAACCGTGCACACTGTCACGTGCTCGCCTTCGCGGGCGAGATAAGCATCGCGTTGATATCGCCTTCGAGCCCAGTTGAGGTTGGCGACGGCTGCCTCGTCAGTGGCCGAGAGGGAGAGTCGCCGTTTCCATCTTCTGAAAAGTGCCCCGAGTGAAGACGTTTCGGTCAAAAGCTGCTCCCCGCGATTTCGCAGAGCTAAGCCTCGCCTGACGCGACCTCTCTAAACAATGTTAGTCTCCACATTCTTGATCCATGTTGGTATTACGACAGGTCAGCCGTGTGGAGATAGCGTGGATTGAAGTCTGCGACGTCGCGCATCCGTTCCCAGCTCGGGAAGCGGATCATCCGGCGATCCCGTTCGATCAACCCCTCTCGCTGTAGAGCCTGAAGCACACGGTTTACGTGAACGGGCGTGAGGCCGGTCGCATCGGCAAGCTGCTCCTGGGTGATCGGCAATTCGTAGATTGCGCCGGTATGCAGCTCTTGCGCATTCACGCGATACGCGAACTCGCAAAGGAGATGCGCGATGCGGCTGCGAGAATCACGCTGCCCAATGTTCACCACCCACTCGCGGAAGATCGACGCTTCGACCAGGGTCGTGATCAGAATCGCCTTCCCGACTTCGGAGTGCTCTGCAATCAGCGCTTCGATGGCTTCGCGGGGAACGTCGGCAGTGATGCCGCGACTGAGCATCTGTACGTTATGGTCAGCCTCTTCGAGGAACAGGTTTTGAAAATCGAGAGCCTCGCCCGGTATGTTGATCGCGAGGATTTGCCGCGCCCCCTCGCCGGTCAGCTTGTGACGAAACGCATAGCCTTGGAGCAGCA
Organism: Pseudomonadota bacterium; assembly: GCA_046730635.1. Classification (GTDB taxonomy): domain Bacteria; phylum Pseudomonadota; class Alphaproteobacteria; order Sphingomonadales; family Sphingomonadaceae; genus Sphingomicrobium. The sequence goes on from JBKPJK010000057.1 coordinate 2,223, forward strand.
CCGCACATCGATCGGGCCGATCCCCTTCTCGCAAGATGTAGGACTGGGCTTCGAGGCGGCGGATCTTGTGTGGCAACTCGAGGATCGCCTGACGATCGAGGTCGGAAAGGCGATGGTGCAAGTTTAGCTTGCGCGCCAAAAGCTGAAGGGCCGTTTCATGAGGCATGTCCAAGAGAGATCTCCCGCGAGTTGGGGCGGGAGCGCGGATTCTCTCTCAGTCGCCAACGCCCACGTGGTACGCGGTCGGCGATGGCAGCACTATAACATCATGGCGTTTCAACAACTACACTTATGTGGGATCGAGGCCGATAAACATAGATAAAGTCTAAGGTTTTCCGTATAGCGACGGTATCGCCGAGTCGGACTGCGAGGCACTCGGCGGCTGAGAGACGAACGCGCTCCCGCCTTGTCGGAGGACGCGCCACGTGGCCAGGTATTTCATGCATTTGCGGAACGGCACCGACGAGCTGCTCGATTCCGAGGGCGTCGAGCTAGTCGACATGGAGGCGGTCCGTACGAACGTTATGACGGCTGCCCGTGACGTTCTCGGCGGCGATCTGCGCAACGGGGTTGTGGACCTCCGTTACCGGATCGACGCGGAAAACGAAGGCGGTGCGATCGTCTACACGCTACCGTTCAGCAAAGCGTTCAGCATCATCCCGGAAGCGGCGTAATGTCGAGCTCCGCCGAATTGCGCCGGCACGCCGAGCACTGTCGCTACTTGGCTGACCTGACCGCGAGCCCCCAGGATAGGCAAGTGCTTCGTCAATCGGCCGACGATTTCGATGCTGAAGCAAAGCGTGTTGACGGCAAGCGGCGTGCCGCTGCCGAACGGCGAGAGTCGAAAGGCTAGCTCTTGTCGCCGAGGCGCGCGTTCAGTTGCGCAAGCCGCTCCTTGAGCAGCGCGATATTCTCTGGATTGGTCGGCTGCAGCTGCCGCAGATCCTCCTCGTCGATATGCGTCACCTTGCCGGACTCGATGGCTTCGAGAAGTTCAATGAGCCGATCCCGTTCCTCGTGCCAGTTTTCCGCACTCACAACGCCTCTCCTAGCCGGTAACACCAAGATCAGACGTCTCTTAGCAGACGCTGCACCTCCGTGATGCGATGTCCTGTGGTGGTGTTGATCGCGACGATGTTGGTGAAGCCCTGACGCTTCAGCTCAATGGTTCTCGAATACGCCTGCGCCGCCGTGAGTGGCGACTTCAACTGAACAGGTCCCCCGCCGCTTGTCGCCTCGAGTGTGTAGAATGCCACTACGGCCTCATCCCCCCTTATCATTCATCGTGGTCGCCGCGGGAACAATTCGTATCGAATTGATCGGACTGACACTTGCGCGCATCAAATCCGTCGCTTCCGAAACCAGCTCGTCGAGCAGAAGTGGATCGAAGCCTTCGGCGCCCGGCCTCAACTCAAGTGTCGTTTCTAGGCAGAGGATTATGCGCCGATCCGAACCGTCAAACTCCCACTCGTGCCAACAGCGCACGACATGAGGCGCCTGGCCCGTTGCGCCAGGGGCGCTTGGTGAATCACGCCTAGGCTGCCGATGGTCGGAGATTATCAGAACTCCTTGTTCTGCATCCACTCGCGCACGTCAGCCTGGGCATCCTCTTGCGACCGCGAGCACCGTTCTTTGACCATGGTGACGAGCTGCCGCTCGTTCTTGATCGTGGAGGCGTCGAAGTGGGTCAGGGAGGGCCAGCGCCCTTGCGCTTCAGCCATGTAAACTCTCTTGCGGACGACGTTTTCAAGACTATCTCCACCAGTAAACCCAAACATGGCATTCCTCCTCCTTAAATCATGTCACCCATTGTAAATGGGATGAAATCTGCCGATTACTATGAGATAGTCTGGATTTATATTTTTCGGATTTTCAGTTTTATTTTTCACGGTCATTGCAGACCGGCGACTATTGGCCTATCTGTTTGCAGGCTACCAGTCGCAATCGACGGTCCTTGGCGCTAAGTCGCTCCTCCGCCCCTCTTTCACGTCTACTAGCGGCAGCGGCCATCCCGGCTTCTGTAAACCAAGGAACTCACCATGAAATATTT
>JBKPJK010000058.1:0-3850 GCA_046730635.1 Pseudomonadota bacterium
AGCCATCAGCCAGTTCGCTCGTTCACCGAACGCAAAGACCATCCTGTTCCCGGTCGAAGCGACGCAACTGATCGGTACGCTCGGCGGGATTGCTGAGCTGGCCAAGGAAGCCACGAGCGGATCGCCGGTGGAGGCCAAGGCCGTCCCGAGCGTACCCAAAGCCTCCGAATGAATCTCGACGGTATCGATCCGGGTTGGCTTTGGTTGATTGGCGGCGTGGTGCTGCTGATCGCGGAGGTCATCGCTCCCGGCTTCTTCCTGATTTTCATCGGAGCGGCCGCAATAGCGACGGGGCTGTTCGCCTTACTGTTCAGCCTTGGCACCGTCCCGCAGCTCGCACTGTTCGCACTCTATGCTCTGCTCGCCGTGATGATCGGCAAGCGCTTCTACGGGAATCGCCATTCGCCGAGCTCCGATCCTTTGCTCAACGATCCTGCGCGCCGGCTCGTCGGAAAGGTCGTGACGGTCGTCGATACCGTCGACGACCATTCGGGTCGTGTCCGTCTCGGCGACAGCGAATGGAGCGCGCGCGGCGGCCCGGCAGCCGTGGGCGAGCGCGTTCGCATCACTGGCGTTGACGGCAATTGCCTGAAGGTCGAAGCCGAACGCCTTCTCCCGCCAACGTAAACCGGAGTCTTCTGTTGCCCGAATTCCAGCTTTCCCGTCGCCAAACCCTTGCTGCCCTCGCTGCGTCTGCCGCGCTTCCCGTTCTCGCCAAAGCAAGTCCGGCTTGGGCCAAGACAGCGTCAGACGCGGAGGCGAGCGCCCTTCTGGATTCCGTCGCCGAGAACCTGCTGCGACTCTATCCGACGAACGCGACCAGCCTGGGCTTGGACGTCGGACCACGCGCCAACCTGCGTTCTCAGCTCAGCGATCGATCGGCGGCCGGCCAGCGCAAGCTCGCGGCGACGATCAAGGTCGACCTCGCTCGTGTCGAGGCAATCGACTACACGCGCCTCTCCTTCCCCGTTCGCACCAGCGTCGAGGTCGTTCGCAGCGCCTACCGCACGGCAATGGAAGGCTTCGCCTTTCCTTACGGCGACAATCCCGTAGCCGGGGACAGCTGGCGCAAGACTCCCTACGTCGTGATCCAGAACGTCGGCGCGTACATCGACACGCCGCAGCTCCTCGACGCGGATCATCCCATCGAAAACGCAGCGGACGCCGAAGCCTATGTCAGCCGCCTATCGCAGTTCCCGGGCCAGCTCGACGGCGAGCTGGAACGCATGCGCTCTGCGCGAGCGGCCGGGCTCGTGCCGCCAAACTTCCTCATCGACAAGGCGCTGGACCAGCTCGCCATCTCAACGAAGGCCGCCCATGCAGGTGGTGGCTTGGTCGACTCGCTCGTGCGTCGAACGAAAGACAAGGGCATTCCCGGCAACTGGGACGAGCGGGCTCGCAAGATCGTCACCACTCAAGTGGCGCCCGCTCTCGAAAGACAGATGGCCGAACTTCGCGCCGAGCGCGCGATGGCAACCGATGTTGCCGGCATGTGGTCGCGACCGAAAGGCGACGAATATTATCGCTGGGCGCTGAAGGCCGGCACCACGACGAACCTGTCGCCCGACGAAGTTCACCAAATGGGCCTCGATCAGCTCAAAGAGCTGCACGGCCGCATGGACCCGATCCTCAAGAGCCTTGGCTATACCCAAGGCTCCGTCGGCGCCCGGATGCAGGCGCTCGCGAAGGACCCGCGCTACAAGTTCAGCGAGGGCGACAAGGGCCGGGCCGAGATCATGGCTTACATCCAGGAACGGATACGGTTGATCCGGGCCGTCCTCCCCCGCGCATTCAACACGATGGTGCCGGGCCATCTCGAGGTCAGGCGAATGTCGCCCGAATCAGAGCCGGGCGCGCCGGGCGCTTATGGCGGTCCGGGTTCGATCGACGGCAAGATCCCCGGCAAGTTCTGGATCAACCTGCGCAGCACCGATCTGCACAGCAAGTACAGCCTGCCCGACCTGGCGGCGCACGAGGCAATCCCCGGCCACGTCTGGCAGGGCGAATATGCCAACAAGCTGCCGATGATCCGCACCCTGATCTCCTTCAACGCTTATTCCGAGGGCTGGGCGCTCTACGCCGAGCAGCTGATGGACGAGCTTGGCATCTATGATGATTTCCCCGCCGGTCGCCTCGGCTACCTGCAGTCGATCGCGTTCCGCTGTTGTCGGCTCGTCGTCGACAGCGGCCTGCATGCGAAGCGCTGGACTCGGCAGCAGGGCGTGGACTTCTTCGTCAACGTCAACGGCTCCAACCCGCTCGAAGTCGCTTCCGAAGTCGATCGTTATTGCAGCTGGCCGGGCCAAGCCTGCGGCTACAAGGTCGGTCACAGCACCATCAATCGGCTCCGGGAAAAGTCGAAAGCCGAGCTCGGCGGGAAATACGATCTGCGCGCCTTCGACGACGCCGTGGTGCTCGGGGGGAACGTGCCGATGGACGTGCTCGCCAAGAACGTCGACGACTATATCGCGCGGACGAAAGCCGCTTAATCGAGGATGGTCTTGCCGGCCTCCGGCCGGTGCGCGGTCCGCGGAGACCGCAGCCGCAATAGGCTGAGCCCCGCGGCGATCAGCGCGGCGACGGCTGCAACGGCCAACAGCTCCGGCGCCGCGTGAACACCGGCGAGATGAAAGGCGACGCCCACCGCGACAGCGCCGGTGGTTTGCCCAAGAAGCCGCGCCGTTGCCAACATTCCTCCTGCGGCGCCCGAGCGCTGCCGCGGAGCGGAACCGACGATCGTACGATTGTTCGGCGACTGGAACAGGCCGAACCCTGCTCCGCAGATTGCCATGCGCCAGGCAATGTCGAGGCTGCTCGCGTGGTCGCCGAGCTGCGATAGGGCGAACAGGCCCACGGCGAAAATGCCGAGTCCAATGCCTCCGATCAGCCCCGCCCTCACGCGGTCCGCCAATCTGCCGGCGATCGGAGCCACCACTCCGAGCGCCAGCGGCCAGGGCGTCATCAGCAGTCCCGTCTCGAATGCGCTGCGGCCCATCACCGACTGAAACAGGAACGGCAATGTGACGAACGCGAGCATCTGTGCCGCGAAGGACACCGTCGAGGTGGCGATCGACATTCCGAAGATACGGATCTTCAAGAGATCCACCGGGAACAATGGCGCGGGGTCCCCCCACTCCCGCCACACGAGCAAAGCGCCAGAAGAGAGTCCGGCGACGATCAAGACCAGTCCGGTGGCCGGGCTCTCGCGTGCGAACGTCTCGGCTCCAAACACCGTGCAACCCATCATTGCTGCACCGAGTAGGGCTGAGATCCAGTCGAACCGATGACCGTGCCCTCCCGCTTGCGGAAGCGATCTCCAGCCCACGACCACCGCCGCAATCCCGACCGGCAGGTTGATCATGAAGAGCCACGGCCAGGAGGCAACACTGAGGATGATGGCAGCAAGGGTCGGGCCCGCCGCAGCGGACATGGACAGCACCAATGCGTTGTATCCAATGCCTCGCCCAAGCATCTTCGCCGGGTAGGTCGCCCGGACGAGCGCAGCGTTCATGCTCATGATGCAGGCGGCCCCGATGCCCTGGAACACACGAGCGAAAATCAACGTATCGAGGCCCGTCGCGAGTGCGCAGCCGACCGAGCCGATCGTGAACAGCGCCAGCCCAGGGATGTAGACGCGCCGATAGCCGAGACGGTCGCCGAGTGCAGCCAGCGGCAGTAGAAGCACCGTGATCGTCAACTGATAGGCATTGACGATCCACACGGACGTTGCCGGCGAAGCACCGAGATCCTTCGCGATGGTGGGCAATGCGACATTCGCGATCGACCCGTCGAGCACGGCCATCGCCAGGGCCAACCAGACCGCCGCCGCGGACCAGTATCGGCGCGGGAC
>JBKPJK010000059.1:0-6741 GCA_046730635.1 Pseudomonadota bacterium
CTGTAATAGCCCGATGTAATCAATGGCAGCCCCGCCAGAGCCGATCCTCCGATCAGAAAGACCCAGAAAGCGATCGGGAGATGCCGCCGCAGCCCACCCATGCGGAAAATGTTCTGCTCATGGTGCAGCGCTTCGATCACCACGCCTGCGCCGAGGAACAGCAGCGCCTTGAAGAAAGCGTGGGTGAAGAGGTGGAACATCGCCGCGCCGTAAGCACCGACACCCGCCGCGAAGAACATGTAGCCCAATTGCGAGCAGGTCGAATAAGCGATCACCCGCTTGATGTCGTTCTGGGCGCACCCGATCGTCGCTGCGAAGATGCAGGTGGCGGCACCGACATAAGTGACGACATGGCCAGCGATTGGCGCGACCTCGAACATGGGCGAGAGGCGGCAGACCATGAACACGCCCGCGGTGACCATCGTTGCCGCGTGGATGAGCGCGCTGACCGGCGTCGGACCCTCCATCGCGTCCGGCAACCAGGTATGAAGCCCGATCTGCGCCGACTTGCCCATCGCCCCGACGAACAGCAACAGGCAGAGCAAAGTCATGGTGTCGACGCGCATGCCGGCAAAGCCGATGGTCGAGCCCGCCATTCCGGGCGAGGCGGCAAGGATCGCCGGGATCGAAACTGTGCCGAACACCAGGAAGGTCCCAAAAATTCCCAAGCTGAAGCCGAAATCGCCGACGCGGTTGACGACGAACGCCTTGAGCGCAGCCGCATTGGCGGACGGCTTGTGGTACCAGAATCCGATCAGCAGATAGGAGGCGAGGCCGACGCCTTCCCAGCCGAAGAACATCTGGACCAGGCTGTCGGCCGTCACCAGCATCAGCATCGCGAAGCTGAACAGCGACAGATAGGCGAAGAACCGCGGCTGGCTCGGGTCCTCCTCCATGTAGCCCCAGCTGTAGAGGTGCACGAGCGACGAGACGGTCGTCACCACAACGAGCATCACTGCGGTGAGGCTGTCAACGCGCAGCGCCCAGTCGACGGTCAGCGTACCCGAACGGATCCAGTCGAGCACTGGAACGACGGCCGGCTGTGCTCCCTGGCCGATGTACTGGAAGAAGATCGGCCAGCTGAGGAGCGCGCCGACGAACAGCGCGCCGGTCGTGACGACCTTCGCAGCCGTCTTGCCGATCCAGCGGCCGAACAGGCCCGCGACGATGGCGGCCAGCAACGGGAGGAAGACGATGAAGATCAATGGGTGCATCAGCCGTGCATCCGATTGACGTCGTCCACCGCGATCGAGCCGCGGCGGCGGAAGAAGATGACGAGGATGGCGAGGCCGATGGCGGCCTCCGCGGCGGCCACGGTGAGCACGAACATCGCCAGCACCTGGCCGGTCAGGTCGCCGAGATAGGCCGAGAATGCGACCAGGTTGATGTTCACCGCGAGCAGGATCAGCTCGATCGCCATCAGCATCAGAATGACGTTGCGGCGATTGAGGAAAATGCCGAGCACTCCGATCGTGAACAGGATCGCGGCGACGACGATGTAATGACCGAGCCCGATCACAGCTTGATCCCCTCGCCTACGCCCGGCTCGGCCAGCTTCACCGCTTCGCCCGGCCGGCGGCGGATCTGCTTCGACACCTTCGGGGTGCGCAGGTCGCCGCGGCTGCGGTGAGTGAGCACGATTGCGCCGATCATCGCGACGAGCAGGATCAGGCCCGCGAGCTCGAACGGGAAGAGGTAGCGGCTGTAGAGCAGCTGGCCGAGCGACACGATGTTCGGCTGCGCGACTGCTGCGACCTGCGGATGCGCAAAGGCGGGACCGGCGCCGTGCGCGAACAGGGCGACCACGATCTCCGCCAACAAGACGAGCGCGATGATGATTCCGAAAGGAAGATTCGCAGTGAACCCTGAACGGAGCTGAGCGAAGTCGATATCGAGCATCATCACCACGAACAGGAAGAGCACGGCGACGGCGCCGACGTAGACGATCACCAGGAGCATCGCGATGAACTCGGCGCCGACGAGAAGCATCAGCCCCGCCGCATTGAAGAAGGCGAGGATCAGCCACAGCACGCTGTGCACCGGATTGCGCGCGAAGATGACGCACAACGCCGGGAAGACCGTGAGCAACGCGAATAGGTAAAAGGCGAGGATGGCGATCAAGCGGGGGACCCTGTTTCGGCGCGCTTATCGGTAGGGGGCATCGGCGGCAAGGTTCGCGGCAATCGCCTGCTCCCACTTGTCGCCGTTCGCGAGAAGCTTGGCCTTGTCATAGAGCAACTCCTCGCGCGTTTCGGTCGCGAATTCGAGGTTCGGCCCTTCGACAATCGCATCCACCGGGCACGCCTCTGCGCACAACCCGCAATAGATGCATTTGACCATGTCGATGTCGTAACGCGTGGTGCGGCGGCTGCCGTCCTCACGCGGCTCGGCTTCGATGGTGATCGCGAGCGCGGGGCAGATCGCCTCGCACAGCTTGCACGCGATGCAGCGCTCTTCCCCGTTCGGGTAGCGGCGAAGCGCATGCTCGCCGCGAAAGCGCGGGCTCTGCGGCGCCTTTTCATAGGGGTAGTTGATCGTCGCCTTGGGCTTGAAGAAATACTTCAAGGTGAGCGCGTGGGCGCGGACGAATTCCCACAAGGTGAAGGATTTGATCCAATGCATCATGCGCCGGATCCATAGCGGGTAAGCATCAGCCATCCAGACACGAGAACGACGAAGACGAGGCTCAACGGCAGGAAAATCTTCCAGCCGAGGCGCATCAGCTGGTCGTAGCGGTAACGCGGTACGGTCGCCTTCACCCAGCCGAAGCAGAAGAAGAAGAAGCACATCTTGGCCAGCAGCCAGATGATTCCCGGTATGTAGTAGAGCGGCGCCCAGTTCACTGGGGGCAGCCACCCACCCCAGAACAGGATGGCGTTGAGCGCGCACATCAGGATCACGTTGGCATATTCGCCGAGCCAGAAGAGCGCGAAGCTCATCGACGAATATTCGGTCTGGTGCCCGGCGACGAGCTCGCTCTCCGCCTCGACGAGGTCGAACGGCGTGCGGAACGTCTCGGCCATCGAGCTGATGAAGAACACCACCCACATCGGGAACAGCAGCAGGTTGAAGCCATAGGCGTTGACGATGCCGAGGCCGTGGCCGGTCTGCCTGATGACTATCTCGCTGAGGTTGAACGTGCCCGAATAAAGCACCACGCAGATCAGCACGAAGCCGATGGACACTTCATAGCTCACCATCTGCGCGGCGGCGCGGAGCGCCGAGAAGAAGGGGTATTTGGAGTTGGACGCCCAGCCCGCGACGATCACCCCGTAGACGCCCAGCGAGCTGGCCGCGAGGACGTAAAGGAGCCCGACGTTGACGTCGGCGAGCACAACGCCCGCCTGAAAGGGCACCACCGCCCAAACGATGAGCGCGACCGTAAAGGTCACGATCGGCGCGATCAGGAACAAGCCCTTGTTCGCGCTGGTGGGGATGATGGTTTCCTTGAGGAAGACCTTGAGCCCGTCGGCGAAGCTTTGCAGCAGGCCCCAAGGTCCGACCACGTTCGGTCCTCGGCGAAGCGCGATGGCCGCCCAGATCTTGCGCTCGGCATAGATGATCATCGCCACCGCCAGCATCAGCGGAAGCGCGATGACCAGGATGCCGATGATCGTGGCGATGAACCACGCCCAGTCGTACTGCATCCCCCAGCGGACGAAGGTGTCGGTCACTCCGCAGCCTCCAGCGTTTCGATGCCGTGCACGATCTCTTCAGAGCAGATGCGCATCGTCGGGCTATTGCGGCAGATTGCATTGGTCAGGAAGAAGTCCTGGATCGGGTAGCGGATCGGACCTTCGGCCTTGGCGGAGAGCTTCGGCGGCGCCCATTCCAGCTCGATCAGGCCCTCGCGACCGAGGTGCGGATATTCGTTGATCATCTGGGCGCGAAGCTGGTCGAAGCTGTCGAACGACAGAGTTTTGCCTGCGATCTGGGACACCGCGCGCAGGATCGACCAGTCCTCACGCGCCTCGCCCGGTGGGAACGCCGCCTTCTCCCCGCGCTGCACCCGGCCCTCGGTGTTGACGTAGGTGCCGTGCTTTTCGGCATAGGCAGCGCCCGGAAGAACCAGGTCCGCCTGCTTCGCGCCGGCATCGCCATGATGGCCGATGTAGACCTTGTACACGCCCTTGAAGCGATCGGCGGCCATTTCGTCCGCACCCAGCAGGAGCACGAGCTCCGGAGCGACAGCCTCGAGATCCGCGATTCCGCCCGGCTGAGCGTAGCCGAGGATGAGCGAAGCCATTCTCGACGCTGAGGTGTGGAGGACGTTGAAGCCGTTCCAGCCGTCGCGAACGAGATTGAGCGAACCGACCAGCGAAAGAGCTGCGCCAAGGCCTCCGGCGGCAAGGGCGCCCGCCCCGACGATCACCGCCGGACGCTGCGCTGCCGCGAACGCATCCTTCGCCTCCTTCGGCAGCTTGCCGAGAATCTCGAGATCGTCGCCGAGCCAATCGACCTTCATCCCGAGGTCGATTTCCGGGCCGACCCCGAAAACGCGGCCGCCCTTGCGCGCGACCTTGCGGACCCGCGTGGCGATCAGCGGCGCTTCCCAGCGGAGGTTCGTGCCGATGAGCAGGATCGCGTCCGCCTCCTCGATGCCCGCGATCGTGGAGTTGAAGTTGACCGCGGCAAGGCTCGTCACGTCATAGGCGAGGCCGGTTTGACGCCCCTCGAGCAGGTTCGACCCCTGCCCTTCGAGCAGCTTCTTCGCCGCATACATGGTCTCGGCATCGAGCAGGTCGCCCGCGATCGCAGCGACCTTTGGTCCGGCCTTCTTCAGGCGATCGGCGAAGATGCCGAGCGCTTCCTGCCAGCTTGCTTCGCGTAGCTTCTTCTTCTCGCGGACCCACGGACGGTCGAGCCGGTTGCGGACGAGCGCGTCGACGTGATGCCGAGTCTTGTCGCTGATCCACTCTTCGTTCACGTCCTCGTTGATGCGCGGCAAGATGCGCATCACCTGGCGCTGGCGGACGTCGAGCCGGATGTTGGACCCGACCGCATCCATCACGTCGATGCCCGGCACGCGACGAAGCTCCCACGGGCGCTGCTCGAACAGCTGCGGCTTCTGGAGAAGCGCCCCGACAGGGCAGACGTCGGCCAGGTTGCCGGCAAGCTCACCCGTCACTGTCCGTTCGAGATAGGTCGTGATCTGGCTGTCCTCGCCGCGGTAGAGCATGCCGATCTCGTTGACGCCCGCGACCTCGCTGCTGAAGCGGACGCAACGCGTGCACTGGATGCAGCGGGTCATCGAGGTCTTGATGATCGGACCCATATATTTGTCGTCGACCGCGCGCTTATTCTCTTCGAAGCGCGATCCGCTGCGGCCGTAGGCCATCGCCTGATCCTGCAGGTCGCATTCGCCGCCCTGGTCGCAGATCGGGCAGTCGAGCGGGTGATTGATGAGCAGGAACTCCATCACTCCTTCGCGGGCCTTCTTGACCATCGCGGTGTCGGTCTTGATCGACTGGCCGTCCGCGGCCGGAAGAGCACAGCTCGCCTGCGGCTTGGGCGGGCCCGGGGCAACCTCGACCAGACACATCCGGCAATTGCCGGCGATGCTGAGACGTTCGTGGTAGCAGAAGCGCGGGATCTCCTTGCCCGCAAGCTCGCAGGCCTGCAGCACTGTCGCGCCCTGCGGGACCTCGATTTCGATGCCGTCCACGGTGACCTTAGGCATCGCCCGAGTCCTTCTCCCTACGCACAGTACGATCGATCTGCGTGACACGCGGACCGCGACGCAGGCCGCCCGCCAGGAGAGCGGCGATCAGGAGGATCGCCACGATGAAGAGGATCATTTTCACGCTCATTTGGCGGCCTGCTTCGGCGTCGTCACGATTCGATAGGCTGCAAGTGCCAGCATCGAGCGGATCGCGGGCCGATTCATCTCGGCCTTCATGTCCTTGCGCAGGCATTGCGCCATCACCGGGGCAAGTGCCTCCTCAGCGCGGGTTTCCTGCTCCGTGGCGGGCCGAGTCCGCAGCAACGCCGCAGTCTGCTCCGGCGCGCGGAAGGCGGTGCACAGCGTCATTTCCTCGCCAGGGCTGCGTGCGGTGATTGGCGGCCGGGCCGGATCGAACGCGATCCGCGCGGGAAGCTCTCGCGGTTTCACTTCGAACTTAAGCAATGCTTCGGCAAGCGCTCCGGCAAAAAGAACGCCGGCCGACCGCACCACGCCCGGTTGCGCCATGCAGCGCCCGGACTGGGCCCCGAGCGTCTTCATCTTCTCGGCATATTCGGGCGAACGATAGTCCAGCGCGAGCACCTCTCGCGCAGCCCATGGGGTCTGGTCGACGATGCACGTGCCCATGTCCTGCAGGGACTGCAGGGACCGAGGATCGTTCGTGCCCGAAACCGCAGCGGCGAAAGCGACGAGCGCAATCATTCTGCCGCCTCCAGCATACCGCGGGCGGTGCGCTCGGCGATGCGGCGCTCGATCTCGGGGCGGAAGTGACGGATCAGGCCTTGGATGGGCCAGGCGGCCGCGTCGCCGAGAGCGCAGATCGTGTGGCCTTCGATCTGCTTGGTGACGTCGAGCAGTTTGTCGATGTCCTGGACCTCGGCGTCGCCTTCGCGCAAGCGCTCCATCATGCGCCACATCCAGCCCGCGCCCTCGCGGCACGGCGTGCACTGGCCGCAGCTCTCATGCTTGTAGAAATAGCTGATTCGGCTGATCGCGCGCACGATGTCGGTCGACTTGTCCATGACGATGACGGCGGCCGTGCCGAGGCCGGAGCCCAG
>JBKPJK010000060.1:0-4426 GCA_046730635.1 Pseudomonadota bacterium
GCCCAATCGTTCCTCTCGATCAGGGCCACATGGTCCAGCGGCTCGAAGCCGAGCTTCGCGGGCTCGCCGACCGTCCGGATGACGGTGTTGAAACTCTCGTCCGGTCCGACCGGAGCGCCCTCGTAGGGAATGCCGGGAAGCTTCAGCATCAGCGCCTTGAGCGCGGACTCCTTGTCTGCGAGCTCGCCTTCCAGCTGCGAGGCTCTGGCGCCGGCTTCCTTCGCCTGCTTGCCGAGCTCTGCCTTTTCCTCCGGCGTCGCGTCCTTGAATCTGGCGCTGACGGCGTTGCGCTCGGCTCGCAGCCGGTCGATCTCGGTCTTGAGCGCGCGCACCTCGGCGTCCAGCACGAGCAGCTCGCCGACGTCCAACGAGACATTCTTGTCGCGGAGGGCGCGTTCGACAGTTTCGCGGTTTGCCTTGACGAAGTCCAATGCCAGCATGCGGGAGGCGATGCGCGAATTGCTTAGCAAGGGCAAGTTCGCCTAACCGCGAGCCGTGCCCTCTGGACTGATCGCTCTCCTCGACGATGTCGCAACCATCGCCAAGCTCACCGCCGCATCGCTCGACGATGTGGCGGGCGCTGCGGGAAAGGCGACCGCGAAAGCGACCGGGGTGGTGGTGGACGATACTGCGGTCACACCGCGTTACGTCGTCGGCCTCACGCCCGAGCGCGAGCTTCCGATCATCGGCAAGATCGCCTGGGGCAGTCTCCGCAATAAGATTCTGGTGCTGCTGCCGGCAGCGCTTCTTCTCACGGCTTTCGCACCGTTTTTGACCACGCCGCTGCTGATGATCGGCGGGGCTTATCTGGCGTTCGAAGCGACGGAGAAGATCCTCGAAAAGCTGCTTCACGAACATGAGCACGAAGAGCAGCTCGTCGATGCGATGGGCGATCCTGTCGAGCTCGAGAAAATGCAGGTCAAAGGCGCGATCCGCACCGACTTCATCCTGTCCGCCGAGATCATGGCGATCGCTCTCGCCAGCCTCGAGCATTTGAACTTGATCACGACGGCGCTTGCCCTCCTGGTCGTTGCACTTGCGATCACGATCGGCGTCTACGGAGTGGTCGCCCTGATCGTGAAGCTGGACGACATCGGGCTGCATTTGGCGCAGCGATCCAGCCGCGGCGTCCGCAGGTTTGGCAACGCCTTGGTGCGCGTGGTTCCAAACATGCTCACGGCTCTCGCCGCGATCGGAACTGCAGCGATGTTGTGGGTGGGGGGCGGAATATTGGTGCACGGCCTCGAAGAGCTAGGCGTGCTGGAAATCGTCCCGCGCGCGATCCACGCCATCGGCGACGCCGCAGCTCAGTCCAGTGGGCCCTTCAGCGGCGTGGTCAAATGGCTCGTCGGCGCCGTTGGCGGCGCAATCGTCGGGCTGGCGATCGGCGGCATAATCGCGCTGGTCGTCCGGCGCATCACCAGCCGGCCCGAAGAACTGATCGTCGATTAGTCGAAGTGCAGCCGCCGGTAACGGCCGCGGAAATAGAGCAGCGGATCGAGGCTCGCATCGAAGCTCGCCTTGATGACGCGACCGACGAGGATGTGGTGGTCGCCTCCGTCATAGAGGGCAAACCGTTCGCATTCGAACACGCCGAGCGATTCCTCCAGGATCGGCGCCCCCGCTTCGCCGCACGCCCATTTGGTGGTTCCGAACCGGTCCTCGTCGCGGGTGGCGAAGCGGATCGACGCCGGCTGCTGGCCGGTTTGCAGCACGTTCACGGCGAAGTGCGAGGCCGCTGTCAGCGCGGCTGCGCTCGTCGCGCGCTTGGCGATGCAGACGAGAAGCAGCGGTGGATCGAGCGAAACCGAGGTGAAGCTGTTCACCGTAAGGCCGGCCGGCGCACCCTCGTGCAGGCAGGTCACCACCGTGACGCCGGTCGCGAAGCAACCCAGCGCGTCGCGCAGCGTCCGTGGATCGTGCCCGCTGCGATATTCGTGCCTCGTCGGCTGGTCGGCCATTCGGTCGGCTATAGCGTGCTCGACTGTCATTGCGAGGCGCGATAACCGACCAGGGCTGGAACAGGTCTAGCTCCACATGGGACTGCCGAAATAGCTCAGAGGCGCATCAGCTCCTCCGGCGTCAGCTTGAGCACGTCCGCGATCGTTCGCTCGAGCGACTCCGAGACGAGGTAGCGCGGCTGGAAGGCGTCGTGGCGGTAGGGCGTGTTCACCGCGCGCGCCACCGTGAAAGGCAGGCGCTCGACCGCGTCGCTTTCCAGGCTGAAATGCGATTCGCCGAAGCTCGACGCGAGGCCCGCGCCGAGGATCTTGAGCTCGCCCCCCTCGCGCGCGAGCCCGAACTCGACGCTGTGCCAGTAGAGGCGGGCCGCGCGATGACCCTCGCCGGCCCCGATCGCGGCCAGGCCAAGGCGCCCGACATGCTCCGCCATCTCGGCGAAGTCGTGATGCGCCAGCATCGGGATGTGCCCGAACATGTCGTGAAAGCAGTCCGGCGCCTCGAGATAGTCGAGCTGCTCGCGCGTTCGGATGAAGTTGCCCACGGGGAAAACCCGCTCGCTCAGCATCGCAAAGAAGACCTCGTCGGGCACGAGCCCAGGAACCGCGACCGTACGCCAGCCCGTTCGCGGCATCAGGATGGCGTTGAGACCCTCGACGTCGGGAACGCCCGGATGCGACAGTTTCAGCAGGTCGATCCCGTCGAAGAAAGCGCCGACCACGCGCGATCCCAGCAGCTCGACCTGCCGAGCGAACAACAAGTCCCAAACGTCATGATCGTCGGCCGTGAAGGATTCCCAGCACTGTGGGACGATATAATCCTGCCAGTCCTTCAGCGGCTGGTCCCGGGTGATCGTCTCCTGAAGCATTCGGCGTTCCTTGGTTCTCGAGGACAATAAAAAACCCGCCGAGCTGGCGCTGGCGGGTCGGAGGCTGGCAGACTGTCGCTATGCGTGCGTCAGCTGCTTCCAGCCTCCCACGGATAATAATAGCTCGCGAACGCCGCCGCAGCGGCGCGAACGGTCATGGAAAAAGCGAGCTTCGATGTCATCGGGCCCTTCTATGCCACCTGCGTCCTTAACGCTCAATGGCCGGGTGTGCTCCACGCTGCCCGGTTGCGTAGCCGAGCGGCCGAACGCTAGTCCTAGATCATGATCCCGGTCCTTCCGCGCCGGCTGGCTTTCTGGGCCGCCGCAGTTTTCGCCTTCGTCATGGCGGTCATCCCCCATCCGCCGGAACTTCCCGGTCAGCCGAACGACAAGATCCAGCACATCGTGGCCTTCGCCGCCCTCGGGCTCCTGGCCGCCTGGGCCTATGCCCGAACATCGATTTGGGGACTCTTCGCCGGTCTATCGCTCTATGGCGCATTGATCGAAATCGTGCAGGCCATCCCCGCCTTGAACCGCGACAGCGACATCAAGGATTGGGTTGCCGACACGGTCGCGTGCGGAATCGTGCTGTTGACGATTGGTTGGTTCCGGTCTCGGCAGGCGCGCGCGGCCGACGTCTCGAAGCCCTAGCTCAAGCCGTAAATGGCGGCGCAGAAATCCGGGACGTCAGCTCGAGAGACGGGGCCGGCCGTGCATCGGCTTCGATCGCGAGCTCATCGAAAGCGCTCGCGACGCTGAGGAGAAAAGGTGCCTCCGGTTTGCCGGCGAATTCACTCGCCTGCCTGCGGCATTGATCGGCTTGCTTCCTGAACATCATGGCACCCACTCCATTGCCAGTACCACCATTCTCACGCTCTCGGCGGGAGACACATATAGCACTGTTCTCGAACTTTCCCGAGTCCCCCGTCCCGACGCCTCTTGTCGCGGCCCGGGAACTTGGTCCGACGCGCAACCTCTGCCGTTGAGTGCGGTTCCTGTTTACCGCGCGGTTTGCGGCGAATGCAGCCGGAAGCGCGCCGCGTGCATGCTTATTAATGCATATTAACATCACCGTCTCAGATCGGCGCGAAGGGGCTGCCACTTCGCGCGGCTGAGCGCGCTAAAGATCTCTTCTTTGCTGACTCAATCGGCGGGCTACAGATGGTTCGACACGTTGTTGAACATCGTGTCGATGGCGCTGCCGAGACCGTTGATCGCGCCGATCGCGGCGATCGATATCAGTGAAGCCACGAGCGCATATTCGATTGCACTGCCCCCGCGAGTACAGCGTAGAATTCGCATTAACCCGATCATCGGCTGCTCCTGATTAACAATATCTCGGAAAATCAAACGCTTGGCCAGGCTGGGGCTCAGGGTGCTGCCGAAGTCTTTCCAGCCTTGGTTAAGCCTCCTTGGGTGGCTCCCGAGTAGCGCTATGCGTCCCAAGGCGGGACAAAGATGGTCAAAATATTCCTAACGCCGGAGGGAACAAAGGAGTTAATAACCCATTAACAGCGTCGCGGCCGCGTAAGGCCGGGGTATAAAACGTGAAAACGTGGGAGTGTCTTATGCGAAAGCTTCTGTTGAGCGCCTTTGGCG
>JBKPJK010000061.1:0-4028 GCA_046730635.1 Pseudomonadota bacterium
GACCAGTTCGGCCTGCGCTTTCTGATACTCTTCGGACATTTCGGTCGCGTAGCCGCCCGCCCCTTCGCCTTCGATCCCGGCGACGTTCTCGACGAAGATTGGCTTGGCGCCGAGCGACTGGATCTGCTCCTTGGTCGCCGAACGCACGTCCGTAGCGCTGACCTGCGCCCCAAGCCGCCGTGCGGTGGCGATAGCCTGCAGTCCGGCAACACCGACTCCCATCACGAAGACCTTCGCCGGGCTTACCGTCCCGGCCGCAGTCATCATCATCGGAAATGCGCGCCCGTAAGCGGCAGCCGCGTCGACGACGGCCTTGTAACCGCCGAGGTTCGATTGGGACGAAAGCACGTCCATCGATTGCGCGCGCGTAATACGCGGCATCCATTCCATCGCCAGCGCCTCGAGACCCGCGGCCGCATATGCGTCGATGGTGTCGCGGCGGCGCAGGGGATCGAGCGCGCCGACAAGGAGAGCGCCTTTTTCCGCGCCCGACAACGACTTCGGATCGGGTCCGTCGACTACGAGTATGATGCCGCTGCCCTTGAGCGCGTCCACACGGCTTGCGACTTTCGCGCCGGCAGCTTCGAAATCGGCATCCGGGATGGAAGCCTGCGCGCCCGCTCCCGCTTCGACAGCCACCTCCGCACCGAGCGCGATGAATTTCTTCACCGTCTCGGGAATCGCGGCGCAGCGCGTTTCATCCGCTGCTTCTTTGACGACGGCGATCTTCATCGACGACGATGGATTATTTCAGGATCAGAAGAACGATGAAGCCAATGATGAGGCAGAAGATCGCTCCCCACTTCATCATGTGGGTGAATCTCTCATAGTCATGGACGTGAGTGGCCACCTCCTGGGTCGAGGGGCTGGCCAGCAACGGCTCTTCGTCATGCGCCATGAGGAATCCTTTTCGCGTTATCGTTGGAGTGGTCCATATCAACGCCGGGGTCGCTTCCCAAGTCCTGAACCTTCGACATCAACCCCTTAAGGCGACATTTACCCCTTCGACCTTAGGTTGGGGGTCGAAGGGTAGAGATGCGCGAAGAACCAACCCGCTCACTATTGCTGCTCGACACGGACGTCGACGAGCGCCGCCTGATCTCGGCGATCGCGGCGCGTGCCGGCTGGAGCGTCGTTGGCGCGCCAGACCAGCAGGGGGCTTTGGCCGTCCTGCACGGTCCTCACGGCCGCGACATCCGGGCAGCGTTGATGGGCAGCTGGGACGTCGAGCGCGGACCGGAGCTGATCGCCTCGCTTCGCGAAAAGCGCGAAAAGCTTCCGATCATCGTGCTGTCGCATAGCGACACCGTTTCGGTTGCAGTCGAAGCCATGCGGGCAGGCGCATCGGATTTCCTCGTACGGCCCGTCGCGCCCGAACGCCTGCTTGAAGCGCTCGCCGCCAACGCGGACCGCCGCAAGGCCGTGGGCGAGCTCGCGCCGGTTTCGGAAAAGCTTGCGCCGGAACTCGCGCTCGAGCAGCTCGTCGGCGCCTCGCCGCAATTCCGCGCTGCCTTGGCAGTCGCCGCCAAGGGCGCCCGCAATCGCCTCCCGATCCTCATCATCGGTGAGCCGGGGACCGGCAAGGAAACCGTTGCCCGCGCAATCCACGCGGCGAGCCTGCGGTCCAAGGGGCCACTTCTCTCGCTCGACTGCAAGGCGATCGCCGCCAACATCATCGACAGCGAATTGTTCGGTCACGAAAAAGGCGCGTTCCCGGGCGCGTTCGCGCCGAAGACGGGAAAGCTCGTTCACGCCGACACGGGAACCCTGCTCCTCGACGAGATCGGAGCCCTGCCCGCGGCGACGCAAGAGACGCTCGATCGCGTGCTCGCGACCGGAGAGGTACGGCCTGTCGGGCTCAACGGCAGCCAGTCGGTCGACGTTCGAATCATCGCCACGAGCAGCCATCCGCTGCCCGACGATTTCCATGCCGGACTTGGCGAGAGAATCGGCGGGACCACGGTAATGCTTCCGCCTCTGCGCGAGCGGAGCAGCGACATCCCGGCCTTGGCCCGCCATTTCCTCAATCGCCTGTCCGATCAGACCGGACTGAGGCCTCTGTCGATCGGCAACGATGCCCTTGCCATCCTCATTCGCTACGGCTGGCCGGGCAACGTTCGTCAGCTCGCCAGCGTGCTATTCCGGGCTGCGCTCCAGTGCGACGGCCAATCGCTCACCGCCGAGCATTTCCCGCATATTGCGATCCAGTCGCGCTATTCGGGACGCCGTACCGATTTCGCGCCGACCCTCAGCGCAGCTCGCAGCGAGGAGGCCATCGCGGGCGCTCCCGCAGTGACGCTCTACACGAGCGAAGGTCATCTTCGGCCGCTCGAAGAGATCGAGGCCGACATCATCCGCCTGGCGATCGGCCATTATCGCGGGCGCATGACCGAAGTGGCGCGCCGGCTCGGCATTGGACGCTCCACGCTTTACCGTAAGCTCGGCGATCTCGGGATCGATACGGCGGCTTAGGCCGCGATCCACCTTCAGTCGTAGCCAGACCTCGGCGTTAGCGCCTGGTCCCTGAGACCTCGCCAGACCTTCAGTGCCTGAACCGTTTCAAAGACGTCGTGGACCCGCAGGATCTGTGCCCCCTGCTCCACCGCCTTGAGCGCGAAGGCGATGCTACCGCCCAGGCGCTTGTCCGCCGGCGCCTCGCCTGAAAGTGCGCCGATCGTTCGCTTCCGGCTGGCACCGACGACGAGAGGGCAGCCAAGCGAATGAAACAGTGCGAGCCCGTTCATCAGTTCAAGATTGTGCCCGACGTTCTTGCCGAAGCCAAAGCCGGGATCGATCAGAATTCGGTCGCGAGCAATACCTTGGTCCTCGGCCGCCTCGATCCGCTCTTCGAACCATTGATAGACCTCGATCAATACGTCGTCGTAGCGCGGGTTGTCCTGCATCGTCTCGGGTGCGCCCTGGTAGTGCATGAGGATCACGGGGACCGAAGAGGCGGCGATTATGCCGGCGGATCGCCCGTCGTAGGTCAGCGCGGACACGTCGTTGATCATTCGTGCACCCGCCTCGAGAGCTGCCGTCATGACGTCGGCCTTGCGGGTGTCAGCAGATACCGCGGCCCCGCCGAGGGCGAGCTGCCGAATCACTGGAACGATCCGTTCGATCTCGTCCCCTTCCCAGACGGACTTAGAGCCAGGACGCGTGGATTCCCCGCCAACGTCGATGATCGCGGCTCCTACACCGGCCATTTGGCCTCCAGCCTCGGCCGCCGCGTTTGAATCGGCGAACTGTCCTCCGTCCGAAAAACTGTCCGGTGTCGCGTTGATGATTCCCATGACCTGGGGCTGGTCGAGCCGAATCGTCCGCTCCCCGAGCTGCAACGGTGGGCGCACTCTGGTGAGCGCGGCCCATTGAGCGGCCATATCGTCGTCGAATCGGCCCTCGATACCTTCCACCGGTACCAGCTCGCTTCCCACGCGCGCATTGCCATCCACGCGCAGCAGCTCGACTGCGGAGAACCAGTTCAGGCCGCCGGCGAGGCGCGCGACCTTTGCGTCATGACCGAAGGGAGAATCGACAAAAGCCGTAGGGCGAAGGAGCGTGCGCATCGAGCCGTGTTAGATTCCAAGACCGGGGATGGGTGCGCCGACCGGCGCTGAGGCGACTTTCGGCGCGCGGGCATCGAGCGCCCCGAGCCAGCCCGTCGTATCCGAACCAAGGCTGATCTGCGGATTGGAAGCCGGCAGGTCCGCCTTTTGCTCGGCCGCGGCAATGAGCGCCGTTGCCCGCCTGAGCTGCAGATCGAATGGAAGCGGCTGGCGCAAGGCGTGATTGATCAACGCATCGCCGAACAGCGTCCAATCATTTCCCGCCTGGCATCCGAAGGACGACCGGTCTTCCGCCGCAGCGGTCACGACCACCGTCCCGGCCGTTCGAAGAGCGGGAACGAACTGGCCCGAATAGCAGGCCTGAAGAATGAGCAGCCGATTCCTGAATCCCAACGGGCCGAGCAGTCCCGCAAGACGCGTGGGCGTGACGATACCCGCCCCTCGTTGCAAGTCCTTGTAAAC
>JBKPJK010000062.1:0-4393 GCA_046730635.1 Pseudomonadota bacterium
AGGGAAAGCTGCGCTGAGCGGGAGCTGGCGCCGGTGCGGTTTGCGTCGTGGTCTGCTGAGTTTCAGTCGTTGCCGTCGTCGTAGTGGGTGCCGCAGGAGCGGGCGCCGGGGCGGTCGCATTCGCGTCAAGAACGGCATTATCCGTCGTGTTGTCCGGAGCGGTCGCGTTGTCCTGCGCGAGAGCCGGCGTTGCCGCGACCAGTGCGCCTGCGAAAATGAGTGGGTGGGAAAGCCGCATCAAAGCCTCCTGTCGATGGCTTTATTCGTCGAACGATGACGGGTGGTAGCTGTCTTCCTCATGCTGCGGCAGGAGGCCGATCAAGCCGATCAACCCGAGCAATCCGATCAAATTCCAGATAAGGTCGCTGGAGTTGGAAGAGCTCGCGATACGGTCCTGGGTTTCGGTGCGAAGACCGCTGCGCTCCTCGAGGTTTTGCGCAGGGGCAGGGCCAACTGCCGCGGCCATCAGGAACAGCGCGAGTATGATTCGCCAACGCATTGGCATCCTCCTTCGCTGATCTTTGTCGTCCACGCCGTTCGGGCGTGGCCAAGCCCCATCTTTCTACAACAAACGGGACAGTCACACAAAGCAAAGCGGGGGATCGCGAGAGGGAGCATAGAAACGCAAACGCCCGGATCGACTTGCGATCCGGGCGCCCTGCGTGACGATTGCTCGTCAGCCCCCTTGGAGTGTCGTCGCTGCTGGCGTCCCCAGTCGCCGCTGCAACCCCGAACCCACGACCCAAGGGTCAGTTCGTTCGGTCGGATGCCTGCCTAGGCCCCGCCACATCAGCTGTCACGGCCTGAATTGACGAAGGTTGCTTTTGTGCCGGGTCTGTGTCGGGAGCGCCACAGAGGGTGCGGTTGCCAGCCGTGGGCCTCCACCGTAGAGCGCCGGGATGCGCTGGTCCCGAGCCTTTCTTCCTGTCCTCAAGGAAAGCCCTTCCGACGCTCAGATCGTCAGTCACAAGCTGATGCTGCGCGCAGGGCTCGTTCGCCAGACGGCGGCCGGCATCTATGCGTGGCTGCCGCTTGGCTTTCGGGTACTCAAGAAGATCGAGCAGATCGTCCGCGAGGAACAGGACAAGTCCGGCGCAATCGAGGTCCTGATGCCGACGCTTCAGTCGGCTGACCTATGGCGCGAGAGCGGCCGCTATGACGCTTATGGGCCCGAGATGCTGCGCATCCGCGACCGTCACGATCGCGAGATGCTCTACGGGCCGACCAACGAGGAGATGATCACCGAAATCTTTCGGGACGGGGCCAGGAGCTACCGTGATCTCCCGCGTACGCTTTACCACATCCAGTGGAAGTTCCGGGACGAGGTGAGGCCGCGGTTCGGGGTCATGCGGGGTCGCGAGTTCCTCATGAAGGACGCGTACAGCTTCGATCTGGACGAGAGGGGCGCGCGGCTCTCCTACTTCACACAGATGCTCGCCTATCTGCGCACGTTCCAGCGCATGGGAATCCGCGCCGTGCCGATGAAGGCGGCGTCGGGTCCGATCGGGGGCGACCTCAGTCATGAATTCATCGTCCTTGCGCCGAACGGCGAAAGCGAAGTCTTCTACGACGCCGCGTTCGAAGAGATGGACTGGCATCAGTCCGACATCGATTACGGCGACGAGAAGGATCTCCGCAGGCTCTTCAGCCAGGTCAGCTCAACCTATGCGGCGACCGATGAGACGCATGACGAGAAGCTGTGGAAGAAGGTGCGTGAGGACAAGCGGCGGACAGGCCGTGGAATCGAAGTCGGGCACATCTTCTATTTCGGCGACAAATATTCCGCGCCGTTGGGCCTGAAGGTCTCGCGTCACGATGGGCAACCGGTCACGCCGCTGATGGGAAGTTACGGAATCGGTGTCTCGCGCCTCGTCGGTGCGATCATCGAAGCGAGCCACGACGAAGCCGGCATCATTTGGCCGGAGGCGGTCGCTCCGTGGCGCGTTGGGCTCGTGACGATGCGAGCAGACGACCAGCGCAGTCGCGAAGCGGCGGAAAGCCTCTACGGCCAGCTGATCGGCTCGGGTGTCGACACGCTCTACGACGACCGTGACGAGCGGGGCGGCGCGAAGCTCGCGTCCATGGACCTCATCGGCTTGCCTTGGCAGCTGATCGTAGGGCCGCGCGGGATCGCGACGGGCACCGTCGAGCTCAAGAAGAGAGCGACCGGCGAACGCCACGAGCTAACCGTAGAATCGGCGATTGCGAGGCTGGTCGGCGCATGATCCTCAACCGCGCCGAGCGAATGCTCGCTCGCCGTTACCTCCTTCCCGGCAAGGGCGAAGGCTTCATCTTCCTGGTTGCGAGCATCAGCCTCGTCGCGGTCGCTTTGGGGGTTGCGGCCCTGATCATCGTGATGAGCGTCATGAACGGCTTCCGCGCGGAGCTGTTCGACAAGATCGTGGGCCTCAACGGCCATGCCGTTGTCCAGGGCTATGACGGGCGGCTCGGCGACTGGCAGAGCATCGCACAAGCGGCGAAAAAGACTCCCGGCGTCACTTCGGCGGTTCCGCTGATCGAGCAGCCGCTGATGGCGACGACGAACGGCCGCTTCGAGGGCGTGTTGGTTCGCGGGATGCGGGTCGAGGACATTCGCTCGAACCGGACGATCACGGGCAACGTGCGCGCCGGCGACATTCGGAGCGTGACTCCGGGAAGCGGCAACGTCGCGATCGGATCTCGGCTTGCACAGAATCTGGGCCTCTATCCGGGGGCGCAGATCACCTTGTGGAATCCGGAGGGCCGTTCGACGGTCGTCGGAACGGTTCCCAGGGAGCAAACCTACACCGTGGGGGCAATCTTCGAGGTCGGCATCTATGACCTCGACGAAAAGTATGTGCTGCTGCCGATGCAGGACGCGCAGGAACTCCTGCTTATGGGCGATCAGGTCGGGATCATCGAAATCCAGACCACCGACCCCGACCGCGTCGACCAGATCCTGGACCCGATCCGCAGAATGGTTCAGGGCAGGGCCGTCCTCACTGACTGGCGGCAGATGAATTCGGCGCTGTTTCAGGCGCTGGAGGTCGAACGCGTCGCGATGTTCGTGGTGCTGTCGCTGATCGTCCTCGTGGCCGTATTCAACATCCTGTCCTCGCTGATCATGCTGGTGCGCGCGAAGACCCGCGACATCGCGATCCTCCGGACGATGGGTGCCAGCCGGCGCGGAATGATGAAGGTGTTCGTGACGGTC
This sequence comes from Pseudomonadota bacterium, assembly GCA_046730635.1. Taxonomy (GTDB): domain Bacteria; phylum Pseudomonadota; class Alphaproteobacteria; order Sphingomonadales; family Sphingomonadaceae; genus Sphingomicrobium. The sequence goes on from JBKPJK010000062.1 coordinate 3,194, forward strand.
GGAGTGACCATCGGCTCGCTCGGCATCGTGCTCGGCATCATTCTCGGAGCAATCTTCCTCTACTTCCGGCAGGATGTCGTGAACGTGATCCAAACCGTCACGGGCCAGAATTTGTGGGACCCGTCGGTTCGGTTCCTGACCGATCTTCCCGCCAAGCCGGACCCGTTCGAAATCGGAGCGATCATCCTGATCGCGCTCATCCTTTCGTTCCTCGCGACCCTATATCCTGCGTACAAGGCGGCGAGCACCGACCCCGTGCAGGTTCTCCGTTATGAGTGAGGCGGTCCTTGCGACGCGAGGGCTGAAGCGAACGTTCACGCAAGGCGACGTGAGCATCGAGGTCCTGCGCGGCGTCGATTTGAACGTCGCACCGGGCGAGATCGTCGCGCTGCTGGGACCCTCCGGTTCGGGCAAGTCGACGCTGCTCCAGGCGGTGGGTCTGCTGGAAGGGGGGTTTGAGGGCTCGATCCGTCTTGCCGGGGAAGAAGCATCGAACCTCGACGATGACGGGCGCACGCGGCTTCGTCGGGAGCTGCTGGGGTTCGTCTATCAGTTCCATCACCTGCTGCCCGAGTTCAACGCGCGCGAGAATGTGGTCCTGCCTCAGCTCGTTCAGGGCGCCGAGCCAAAAGCGGCGGAGACACGTGCGGAGCAATTGCTCGGCGCGCTGGGCCTCGGAAAGCGGCTCGACCATCGTCCCGCCAAACTTTCAGGCGGTGAGCAGCAGCGCGTGGCCGTTGCGCGGGCCCTGGCCAACAAGCCGCCGCTCGTGCTTGCGGACGAACCCACCGGCAACCTCGACGAACACACCGCCGACATCGTCTTTGCGGAGTTCCTGAACCTTGTCAGAGGTGAGGGTAGCGCCGCGCTGGTCGCGACGCACAACGAACGGATCGCCGCCAAGATGGATCGGGTGGTGAGATTGCACGAGGGCCGCCTCGAGTGACGGAGCCGAACGGCACGGCCGACGTTCATCGGCCTATGCGCCGGCTCAATCCAACTGTCCTCGCGCTGCTCGCGGGTGTCGTCGTCCTGCTCCTGATCGCCTATTTCGCGTCGAACCGAAATCCGAACCAGGACAAGCTCACCGGAACGCAGGTCACAACGACGCAGGCTGCCGCAAAACCCGAGAAAAGGTGTGCGAGCCAGACGACCTACGACTTAATCAAGCGGGAGCTGTTTCGCCGAGCAGCCCAGCTC
>JBKPJK010000063.1:0-12566 GCA_046730635.1 Pseudomonadota bacterium
GCCTGCCCCCGACGGCGAGGAAAGGACGATCAGGAGGCCGCGACGCTGACGGGATTGCTGGTCCATGAGCGCTCTTGCTTCGGGCGAACCGTGGCCGTCAAGCGGCGGATTGTTGCAGCGCACCATTTTTCACTTGAAATGGTGCGGCGCAATGTTTATTGTGCACTGCAACAAATTCGAGAGGAATGTTAAGAATGGCCGACGAAAATCAGGTCCAGGCTGAGGCCGCTGCCGAGGCTCCCGCGAAGGTAGCCGAGGCGATCGCCGACACCGCCAAGAAGGTTGTGGCGGAGAATAAGAAGGTGGCCAAGCGCACCCGCGCTTCGGCCGCTCGCCGCGTGAAGCGCGAAGCTGCCGCCGAGAAGGCCGCAGTTCGCCGTTCCGCCCGTACCACTCGCAAGACCGGCACCACCCGCAAAACCCGTACCGCTACGCGCAAGACTGCCCCGAAGGTGGCTCGCGTGGCTCAGGAAAGGATTGAGACTGTGACCAACAATTTCTTCAACGGCTTCGACGCCGTCCCGGCCTTCGCGCCGTTCCAGAACATCTTCGCCGGCGCCAACGAGCGTGGCCAGGACCTCGTCAAGCGCAGCCAGAAGGTTGCCGAGGAGCTTGCCGACCTCGCCCGCGCCAACGTCGAAGCAGTCGTCGAGGCTGGCCGCGTTGCCAGCGAAGGCGCTCGCTCGATCGGTCAGGACGTCGTGGCTTCGAGCCGCGACGGCGTCGAGAAGGCCGCCGATGCGATCCGTTCGCTCGCCGAGGCCAAGTCGCCGACCGAGTATCTGCAGCTGCAGAGCGATTTCGCTCGTCAGTCGTTCGATCGCGCTGTCGCCGAGTCGTCGAAGCTGACCGAGTCGCTGGTGAAGCTCGCCGGTGAGGCGTTCCAGCCGCTTTCGAACCGCGCCACGGCCAATGCCGAGCGCTTCAACACCCTCGTTGCCTGACCCTCTCCCCTCATAAAGTCAGGGCAACGACTGTACGGCGGTCGCTCTCAAAAGGAGCGGCCGCCTTTTTTTGCGCTTGCGCCACTGCTGCCTTGCCGCTCTGTCGAAGCTTGCCATATCTTAAGGGTGATGAGTTTTCTGAGCGTGATGCGTGACCCCCGGACGATGAGGGCTGGGACGATGATGGCCGGCCGCCCGGGCGACGGCGACGGTGTCGAAGAAATCGAGACCGGCGTTGCGACGCGCACGCGCCCCAAGACCAAGAAGCCGTCCAACTACAAGGTCCTGATGCTGAACGACGACTACACTCCGATGGAGTTCGTCGTGCTCGTGCTGCAACGCTTCTTCTCGATGGACATCGAGGATGCGACACGGGTCATGCTCCAGGTCCATCAGCAGGGCGTCGCCGTCTGCGGCGTATTTACCTACGAGGTCGCCGAAACCAAGGTCACCCAGGTGATCGACTTCGCACGAGAGAACCAGCACCCGCTCCAGTGCACCCTCGAGAAGGCGTGAACCTCCTCCGCTTGTAACACGTCCGTCACGCGCTAAAGCGCGGACGTGGACAGCATCTGGATCAAGGGCGGCGCGAAGCTGCAGGGCGAGATCCCCATTAGCGGAGCGAAGAACGCCGCTCTGACCCTGATGCCGTGTGCGCTCCTGACCGAGGAGCCGCTGACGCTGAGCAACCTTCCGCGGCTGGCGGACGTGGACACCTTCAGCCATCTACTCAACCAGCTTGGCGTTTCGACCAAGGTCGCGGGCGTGAAGAAGGGGCAGATCGGCCGCCGCATGACGCTTCAGGCGGACGACGTGGTTTCGACGGTGGCGCCCTACGACATGGTCCGCAAGATGCGTGCCTCAGTCTTGGTGCTGGGACCGATGCTCGCGCGCATGGGCGAGGCGACCGTATCGCTGCCCGGCGGCTGCGCGATCGGCGACCGGCCGATCGACCTCCACCTGAAAGCGCTGGAAGCAATGGGAGCGGAGATCGAGCTGGCGGCCGGCTATGTGAAGGCCAGTGCTCCGAAGGGCCGGATAGCGGGCGGCGACTTCAGCTTTCCGGTCGTTTCCGTCGGCGCCACCGAGAACGCGCTGATGGCCGCGGTGCTGGCCAAGGGGAAGACGCAGCTGTTCAATGCAGCGCGCGAGCCTGAGATCGTCGACCTCTGCAACCTCCTCGTCGCGATGGGCGCGAAGATCGGGGGTATCGGCTCGAGCCATCTGATCGTTCAGGGAGTCGAAGCGCTTCACGGAACCGAATATGAAGTCATGCCCGACCGCATCGAAGCTGGGAGCTACGCGTGTGCGGCGGGGATCACCGGCGGTTCGCTCGACCTGATCGGGGCTCGCCCCGACGACATGCAGGCGACGCTCAACGCGCTGGCGCAGGCTGGCCTGGTGATTGAATTCCACAATCGCGGGATCAAGGTCAGTGCGAACGGGGGCCTCAAACCGCTTGCGCTTTCGACGTCGCCGTTCCCGGGGTTCGCGACCGACATGCAGGCGCAGTTCATGGCAATGCTCGCACTGGCTCGAGGCGACAGCTTCCTCGAGGAGACGATCTTCGAGAATCGCTACATGCATGTGCCCGAGCTGAGGCGCATGGGCGCCGACGTCGACATTCATGGCCGTTCGGCAATCGTTCGAGGTGTCGAACAGTTGACAGGCGCGAACGTTATGGCGACCGACCTCCGCGCCTCGATGAGCCTGGTCCTGGCCGGCCTTGCCGCCGAGGGTGAGACCGAGGTGCTTCGCGTCTACCACCTCGATCGCGGCTACGAGCGGCTGGAGGAGAAGCTGTCGGCCGTCGGCGCGACGATCGAGCGGCGGAGCGCGGGCTAGTCGCGAGCTTGATCCCCGGCGTTGGCGGACGCTTGCGCCGTCAGCTCGACAGGAAAGCTGCGGGCGGGATGTGTTCCGAAAGAAAGTCCACGACGTGGCGGACGCGTGCGATTGCCGCCCGCTCGGGAACGATCAACAGACTGAGCTGCACCGGCGGCAACTCATAGTCGGGAAGCAGCAACTCGAGTGCGCCCTCCTCCAAGAGATCGCTTACCAGCCAGCGGTGTGCGATACCTATTCCGCGGCCCGCCTTAAGCGCTTCTCGCGCAGCCAGCCCGTGATCGACCCTCAGACGGCCGCCGAACGGGATCGAAAGAGACTGATCTCCTGGCCGACGGAAGATCAACATGTCACTGCCCGCGACGTTCGACATGCGGACGCCCTCGTGCTTGGCAAGATCCAACGGACTCATCGGTCGTCCGCGTTCAGCGAGATATTGCGGCGCGGCGACGAGAATGCGGGGCGACATACCCAATGAGCGCAGCTTCATCGCGCTGTCTGTCAGAGGTCCGAGGCGAACTGCGACGTCCACGCCCTCGCGCACAAGGTCGATCCGGTCGTCCGTAAGGCTCAGGTCGATGCCGATTTCGGGAAAGAGATCCTGGAAGGCGAAGACCAGGGGACAGAGGTGCAGGACGCCGAAGGCCGCGGTGCACGATATGCGTACGGTCCCGGCCGGCGCCTCGCGGCCGCTGCGCACTTCGTCGGTGGCCTGATCCACCAGCCGCAGGACCTGGACGCTGCTCGCGTAATAGCGGCGCCCTTCCTCGGTCAGCGACACGCGGCGCGTTGTCCGACTGAGGAGCCGTACGCCGAGCGCGTCTTCGAGCTCGCGGACATGCCGAGTGACGGTCGACTGGCCGATGCCGAGCTCACGAGCGACGGCGGAGAAGCTGCCGCGCTCTGCGACCCGGACCAACGAGCGCATCCGCTCGAGGCTGACCGAAGACTTATCCAAGAAACGGCATAGATATATGCATTACCGACGCATAACGGATCGCCGCGGGAGGAGCTAGAGGAGCGAGGCCGAGCCCACCGAAGGAAACGTGATGAAGGTCCTTGTCGTCTTTGCTCACCCGGAGCCCCGCTCGCTGAATGGCTCCCTCCATAAGATCGCGATCGAGGAGCTGCGTGCGCAGGGCCATTCGGTCCTGGTTTCCGATCTATACGCGAGCAAATGGAAATCGGACGTTGACCGGACGGACTTCCCGCATCTCGCGCCCGACGCGCGTCTGCAGGTCGCGGCGGCGTCGGGCGAGGCAGCCGATTCCGGGGGTCTGACACCCGATGTGCAGGCGGAGATCGACAAGCTCCTATGGGCAGACGCCGTCATCCTGCACTTTCCGCTGTGGTGGTTCAGCATGCCGGCGATCCTCAAGGGCTGGGTGGATCGCGTCTTTGCTTATGGATTTGCCTACGGCGTGGGCGAGCACAGCGATCAGCGCTGGGGCGACCGCTATGGCGAAGGCCGCCTTGTCGGCAAGCGCGCGATGCTGGTCGTGACCGCGGGCGGCTGGGAAGAGCATTATTCGGCGCGCGGGATCAACGGGCCGATCGATGACCTCCTGTTTCCGATCAACCACGGCATCCTGTACTATCCGGGGTTCGACGTACTGCCGCCGTTCATCGCCTACCGCGTGGACAAGCTGGATCAGCTCGGCTTCGAGGCGGTGGCCGCGCGCCTGAGGGAACGCATGCGTACCCTGGAGACCATCGCGCCGATCCCGTATCGCCAGCAGAACGCAGGCGACTATCATATCCCCTCCATGCAGCTCCGGGCGGACCTCGGACCGCAACATGCTTCGGGCTTCGCCCTTCACCTCAGGGGCCAGTCCAAGGGGCCAGACGGAGTGGTCAGAGCTTCTTGAAGAAGCGGATGCTCGTGCGCTCGTAGCCCATGTGCCGGTAGAAGGCGTGCGCGTCGGCGCGGCGGTCGTTGCTGGTGACCTCGACGATCTGGCAGCCGCGCTTGCGGCACCATTGCTCGACCGCCTCGACCAGCATCCGGCCAAGCTTCAGTCCCTGGGCTTCTTCCGCCACGACGAGCACGGGAATGCGTCCGACCGGGGCGGGACGGTGGACGGTCACCATCGCATGGCGGCCGACCATTCCTACGACCTCTTTGCCGAGCGTCGCAACCAGCGGCAGCTCGCCGCCCTTCTTGAGAAGCTTGAGGTTCTTTCGAACGGTCTTCTCGTCGATTTCGTGGCCGAGGAAGCGGATGAGTTCGACCAGGCGCTCCGCGTCCGACGGTTTGGCGTCCCGGATCTTGGGCGCCTTGGGCTTGGGCTGGGGAGGAGGCGCGTCCGTCTTCGCCTCCCGTGTCTTTGGAGGGGAGGCGGCGCGCGAAGCGCGACGGAGGGGCCCCTCCACCAGCTCCGCCGGTTCACCTTCGCTCGGAACCGAGGGTAGGAGATCGTTGGCCGCTTCGCGCCCGGGCTTCTTGGGCTTCCGCTTTCGCGGCATGACCGCAACGTCGAGCGACGCGCCCCAATCCTTCGCCCCCAGATTGCGCAGGTAATATTCGACGTCCTCGGGCTTCGCGTTGGGACCCTTGTCATCCATTCCGAACACGGCTTTGCCGCCGGGGTCCGTGAGCCCCACCTTGCCGAAGCGCCGCTTGCCGGGAGTGCGAACGCGCGAACGCACCAGTTTGAGGCCGCGGTTGCGCGCGGTTTCGGCCAGCGCATCGAGAACGGGGTCGCTCATAGACTGTCCAGCAAATGGAGAACGAGGCCGACGAGCCCGCCGACCAGCGTACCGTTGATCCGGATATATTGAAGGTCGCGCCCAACTGCGGCCTCGAGCCGGTCGGTGACCGTGCGCGCATCCCAGCCCCGAACGGTATCGGACACAAGCAGCACGATCGAGCTTCCGTAACTCGCCGCAGTGCCGACGACTGCCCGGCGCGCGAACTGGTTGATCGCCTGTCGGATGCGCGGATCCTTTTCCAGCGTTCCGCCCATCGATTTCAATATCTCACCGAGCTTGCCCGCCATTACGGCGTCGGGGTTGCGAGCCGCTTTGATGATGGCCTCGCGGCCCTTCTGCCAAAGCGTGTCGAGCCACAGGCTGACGGACTTGTTGTCAAGCAGCTGGGCCTTGATGTCCTCGACCCGCTCGCGCGTCTCGGGACGAGTCTGGAGATCGTTGGCAAGCTGAGCGAGAGCTTCCTCGATCTTCACTCGGACAGGGTGCGATGGGTCCGTCGACATCTCGACCGTCAGCTTTCTCAGGCCATCGATGATCGCGTCCGCGAGCTTGGCATCGAGGCCGGCGAGCTTGAGGACCCAGTTCGCCTTCTTGTGCACCATGTCGCGGATGAGCGGCTCGTTCGCGTCGAGCGCGCGCGCGGTCCAGCGGATACCGGCTTCGAGCATCGGCACGTGACGGTCCTCATTGATCGCAGACGCTAGAGCGTGGCCGAGCAACGGCGAGACCTCCGTCCGGCGCAGCCGCGACGAGATCGCCCCCTTGACGATGCCGCCGAGCCGTTCGTCGTCGAGGCTTTCGAAAATGTCGGCGATGAGGCGCGAGGCGCCGGCGCGGATGCGCGATTGCTCTTCCTTGCTCGGCGTCTGGAGGAAGTGACCGACCGCTCCGGCGACGTCGATGTTGCGCATGCGCCGCGCGACGACCGACGGAATGAGGAAATTTTCCTGGAGAAATCGCGCGAGCGCTTGGCCGATGCGGTCCTTGTTGCGCGGGATGATCGCCGTGTGCGGGATCGGTAGGCCGAGCGGATGGCGGAAGAGGGCGGTCACGGCGAACCAGTCGGCCAGGCCGCCGACCATCGCCGCTTCAGCGAACGACTTCAGATAGCTCAGCCAGGGATATTGGTGCTCGAAGGCACGCGCGAACGCGAAGACTCCGGCCATGACCACGAGCAGTCCGGTCGCGACCGCCTTCATGCCCTGCGCACCGGGTTGCGCGGGGTTGAAGCGGGATAGAGCTCCGTTGGTCATTGCCCTCATGCCGGCTCAATAGCTGAGCCGGCGGAGAGGTTCATCATTCGGCTGGTACGGGGTGGCCGGCTGCGTGCGCGTCGCTGCCCACCCAGCGATGGAACAGCTTCCCGATGCGGGTCTCGATCGAGATTGCGATGGAGAAATAGGCCGGCACCAGCAGCAGCGTCAGGATGGTCGAGAAGATCAGGCCGCCGATCACGGTGATGCCCATCGGCGCGCGCCAGCTGTTGTCGCCGCTGATCGACATTGCCGTTGGGAGCATGCCCGCGACCATCGCGACGGTGGTCATCACGATCGGCTGAGCGCGCTTGTGACCGGCCTCCCAAATGGCGTCGTTCTTCTTCATGCCGTGGTTCATCATCTCGACCGCGAAGTCCACGAGCAGGATCGAGTTCTTGGCCACGATGCCGAACAGCATGAGGATGCCGATGAGGACGAACAGCGAGACCGGCTGGTTGGCGATATGAAGGGCCACCGCCGCTCCTAGCGGAGCGAGCAGGAGCGAACCCATGTTCACGAACGGCGCGAGGAAGCGGCGATAGAGCAGGACCAGCACGGCGAACACGAGGAGGACGCCGGCGATCAGCGCAACTGCGAAGTTGAACAGCAGCTCCGACTGCCACTTCTGGTTGCCGAGGTTCATCTTCTGCACGCCCTGCGGCAGGTTCTTGAAGCTCGGCAGCTCATAGACCTTGGCCCAGACGTCGCCTTCGACCACTCCCGGCGCGAGATCGGCGCCGATGGTCACCCGGCGAAGCTGGCTCGACCGGTTGATCGTCGTCGGGCCCGATCCGAAACCGATCTTCGCAACCGACTTCAGCGGAACCGAGCCGCCGCCGGTGGTCGGCACGGGCAGGTTTTCGAGGGTTGAGATATCGCGCCGGGCATTCTCCGAAAGCGACACCTGGATCGGCACTTGGCGGTCGGACAGGGAGAATTTGGCGCTGTTCTGCTCGATATCGCCAAGTGTCGCGATGCGGATCGTCTGGCTCAGTGCGGCAGTCGTAACGCCGAGATCGGCCGCAAGGTCGAAGCGCGGAGTGATCGTGATTTCGGGCTGCGCCAGCTGGCTTCCGACGCGCGGTGCGCGCAGGCCAGGAACGGTTTCCATTTCCTTCGCGATGCGGTTGGCGACGTTGGTCAGCTGAACCGGATCGTCGCCGCCCAGATAAAGCATGATGTCGCGCGAATCCGGGTCGGGACCGCCGCCCTGCTGGCTCATGAAGCTCACCCGTGCGTCGGGGAATGCGGCAAGGGTCGGGGTCAGCTTCTGCTGGAATTCCGTGCTCGTGATCTTGCGATCCTTCTTGAGCACGACGTTCACTCGGCCGGTGGCGATATTCACGCGCTCGAACACGCGCTCGACGTTCGGGTCCTTGACCACGATCGCGGCGACCCGGTCCGTCGCGGCCTCCGTCTGCTTGAGCGTGCTGCCCGGCGGCAAGGTGATGTTGACGCGGGCGTAGTCGTCGTTCTGCGGTGGGAAGAAGGATACCGAGAGGGTTCCGAACAGCACGATGCTGGCGAGCAGCGTCGCGACACCTGCGCCGACCATCGCCATCCGATGGTCGTGCATGCGCGCGCTGAACCGGTCGGCAACATTTCCATACCATTCGCCGAAGTGGCCGAGCCTGCGCAGCCCCATGCTGATCAGGCTCGAAAGCGCATAGGTGATCAGCGCGCCGATCAGCAGTGCGAGCACCAGATTGATTGCTCCCGGCCAGCCGGACTTGCCGAGAACGGCCATCGCGGCGCCGGTCCCAGCAAAGAAGATTCCGGCGAAGAGGAGGACGACCAGTGCCAGGAGCCCGTAATAGCCAATCTTGCCCGGGATCCTCGGAAGACGGGCGAGAAGCGCATTGGCTTTGGACGTGTCCAGGCTCCAGTTCAGGAGCTTCAGATAAAGGTCCATCCATTTCCACGCCGCGTGCGGCTGGGCACCGTGCGAGCGAAGGAAATAGGCGGCGATCAGCGGCGTGATCATTCGGGCGACGAGCAAGCTCATCAGCACGCACAGGACGACAGTGAAGCCGAACGCCTTGAAATATTGGCCGGCGATGCCGGGCATCAGCGCAACCGGGAAAAAGACCGCGACGATCGCCATCGTCGTTGCCAGCACCGCAAGCCCGATCTCGTCGGCTGCGTCGAGCGCGGCCTGATAGGCGGACTTACCCATGCGCATGTGCCGGACGATGTTCTCGATCTCCACGATCGCATCATCGACGAGCACGCCCGCAACGAGGCCCATTGCCATCGTCGACATGAAATTCAGGTTGATGTTCAGGAGGCTCATCAACCAGAAACCCGGGATCGCCGACAGCGGGATGGCAACCGCCGAGATGGCCGTCGCGCGGATGTCGCGAAGGAAGAGCAGGACGACGAGAACCGCCAGGATCGCGCCCTCAACCAGCCCTTCCATCGCCGACTTGTACTGCGACTTCGTATAGTCGACCGTGTTGAAGACTTCGGAGAACTTGACCTTGCCGCCGTTCTCCTTCTCGATCTTGTGGATCTCCTTCCACGCCGAGTCATAGGCGGTGACTTCCGACGCGCCCTTGGAGCGCTGGATCATAAAGGTGACGACCTGGCGGCCGTTCATCTTGGCGATCGAGCGCTGCTCCGAATTGCTGTCCTTGACCTCGCCTAGGTCGGCGAGCTTCACGAAGCGTCCGCCCGGAAGCGCGATCTGCGTCTGTGAAAGCTGATAGGCGTCCTGCGCATTGCCGAGCACGCGCACGGATTGCTCCGACCCGGCGATCTCGGCCCGGCCGCCCGCGCCGTTCATATTGCTCTGGCGGAGCTGCTGGTTGACTTGCGCGGCCGTAATGCCTTGCGCCTGCAGCTCGGCGGGGTCGAGGATGACTCGGATGTTGCGGTCGACGCCGCCCACACGGCTCACCGCTGCGATGCCCGGCAAGCCGAGCAGGCGCTTCGCAACGGTGTTGTCGATGTACCAGCTCAATTGCTCGAGCGTCATGTCGGTCGTGCGCGCCGCGTTGTAGGAGAAGGGCTCGTCGTTCGCGTCGATGCGCGTGACCTGCGGCTCCAGGATGCCGTCGGGAAGGTTGCTCCGGATTTGCGAGATGACGTTCCGCACGTCGTTGACGGCCCGGTCGCTGGGGGTTCCAAGCTCGAACTGGACCACGGTCTGGCTGTTGCCCTCCACCACGGTGCTGTCGATTTGCTCAACACCGGACACTCCCCGGATGGCGGACTCGACCCGCTGGGTGACCTGCGTTTCCATCTCGTTCGGAGCCGCACCCGGTTGGCTGACGCTGACGATCGCGGCAGGGAAGTCGATGTCCGGGTTATTGTTCACCTGCATCCGCGCGAAGGCGATCAGGCCTGCGAGCATCAGCCCGGTGAACAGGACGATCGGGAAGACCGGGTTGCGGATGCACCAGGACGAGATGTTGCGGAAATTCATTGCTTAACTGCTTTCACTCGTTCGTCAGCGAGAAGCCTGGCGCTTCGGATTCACCTTCTGCCCCGGATTGAGGAACGGCCCGGCGGAGACAACGACTGCTTCATTGCCCGAGAGCCCAGTGGCGATGGTCACCCCAGTGTCGTTGACGGTCCCGATCTGGATGTTGCGCCGCTCGACCTCGTTCTTGCCGTTGACGATGTAGACGTAATTGCCCTTCTCGTCGCTGAGCACGGCACTCTGAGGAAGCAAGGGTGCGGCGGTCGTGCCCGAAGTGATCTTGGCTTCGGCATAACCGCCCGGCCTAATATCGGGGACGTAAGCAATGGCGATGCGAACCTCGCCGAGGCGCGATTGCGGATCGATCACCGGTGCGACCTGCCACACAGTGCCCTGGACGCTCGTCTGCGAGCCGACCGGCGTCACGCTCGCCGCCATGCCCGCATGCACGTAGGCGAGGTCCTGCTGCGACAGCTGCGCGCGCATTTCCATCTGGCCGCCTTCTGCAAGGCGGAAGAGCGCTCCCGATCCGCCACCCACGACCTGGCCGACCTCGACGCTGCGTGCGAGGATCAGCCCGGCAGCGGGAGCGACGACGTTGAGGCGCCCGATCTCGGCGCGCTGAGCCGCGAGGGTCGCCTGGGCAACGCGGACCTGAGCATTCGCCGCATCCCGCGTCGATTTCTTCGAATCGATCTCGGCCTTGGAAACGAAGCCGCGGCCCTGAAGGGCGATCGCGCGCTCATAGTTGGCTTGTGCCAGGGCCGCATTGGCCCGCGCCGCCTCGACCTGCGCCGCAAGCTGCGAAGCCTGCTGCGCCTGTACCGAGCGGTCCACGACCGCCAGCACCTGGCCGGCTCGGACCCAGCTTCCTGCGTCGACGAGGACCCTGATCACCCGGCCGCCAGAACCTGCGATTCCGATCGGCTGGTCGCGCTTCGCCCCCAGCGACCCACTCGCAGTGACGGTACGGGCAACCTGTGTTTGGCCCGGAATCACGACCGAAACAGATGGGATCTGTCCCGCGCCGGCGGCAGCCTGCGGCGTCTTGCTCGCATTCCGGCCCATGATCATCGCGGCGCCCAGAACGAGGAGCGCGATCAGGGCAAGCGCACCGACGATGACCCATCGCCTGCGGCTGGACCTGTCCGTCACGACGAGCGTGTCCGAGGTGCGGATGGAGGTTTCGCGGTTCATCATTCCCCTGTGAGCTTGCAATTCTGTTGGTGCCGGAGCGGACTGTATTATCCGAATAGATCACCTCGTGCAACTGCTAGTGGCTCTGGCGGGTTAACATGGGCTACTGCTTTTCGACTAACGGTGGCACTAGTCCCGCCAGCGCGCGTTGCGGCGCTGGTACAACAATAGCCGTCGTGAACGGCAGCGGAATGGGAGCGGCGAGATGGAACAATATGGGATCATCGGCTGGATCGTCATCGGCGGACTTGCGGGCGCAATCGCCAAACTCCTGATGCCCGGACGCGACCCGGGCGGCTGCATCATCACCGTGCTTCTCGGCGTCGCCGGCGCCCTCCTTGCGGGCTGGATCGGTCACGCGGTCGGTTGGTACAACACCGGCGAAGGGGCCGGCTTCATCGCCGCGATCGTGGGCGCATTCATCATCCTCGGCATTTACCGGCTGATCGTCCGCAATCGCGCCTGACGTTCGTTTCGTTCAGGAAACAGCCATGGCGCCCGAGCGACTGGCGTCGTGTTGACGACTGTTCAGGGGAACGAGCGATGAGAAATGCACTGCTTGCCGCGTTGGCGATCGGCGCGGCGATCCTTCCGGCGGCGGTGGAAGCGCAACAGGCTTCGATCACGCAGACGATTGCCGGCACTCGCCTCGACGTTAGCGCCACGGGAGAAGTCACCCGAGTGCCTGACGTGGCAATCATCTCCGCCGGCGTCGTGTCGCGAGCGCCGACGGCGACCGCCGCACTTCAAGAGACCGCCGCCCGAATCGACCGCGTGCTTGCCGCCCTCAAGCGGGCGGGAGTCGCGGATCGTGACGTGCAGACCAGCAACGTCAACCTCAACGCGGAATATCGTTATCCCGAGAACCAGGCTCCGCAACTGGTCGGCTATACGGCCACCAACAGCGTGACGATCCGCTTCCGCGACATTCGCAGCACCGGGAAGATCCTCGATGCTCTCGTGAACCAGGGCGCCAACCAGATCAGCGGGCCGAGCCTGGTCGTCGACAAGCCCGAAGCAGCGCTCGACGAAGCGCGATCCAAGGCAATTGCGATCGGCCGCGAACGGGCGGAAATTTATGCTCGATCTCTGGGCATGCGGGTCGCTCGCGTCGTGTCAGTCAACGAAAGCGGCGGAAGCTATCCGGCGCCGCCGCCGATGCCGATGTATGCGCGCGCGGAAGCCGCC
>JBKPJK010000064.1:0-10539 GCA_046730635.1 Pseudomonadota bacterium
ATTCAATGCCGATGTCGCAGAGCACTGCGCGCCGGTGGTCTTCCGAGGCTTGTGCAGCAACTGGCCGGCGGCGGTCGCTGCAGCAACGTCGTGGGAGGCATAGAGCGAATACCTCTCCCAGTTCGATTCCGGAAAGGTCGCGGAGGCGTTCGTCGGTGAGCCGGCGATCGAAGGCCGCTATTTCTACGACGAGCGAATGGAGCGTTTCAACTTCCAACGCGTTCACCTGTCCATTGCGGAAACGCTCGAGCGAATTGCCGCGCGTGCTCAGGACGACACTGCGCCATCGATCTATCTTGGTTCGCTGACCATCGACGACCACCTGCCCGGCTTTGCGGATCAAAATGGGCTTTCACTTGTGCCTGCGGAAGTGCGGCCGAGAATCTGGCTCGGCAATGCGTCCTCGGTCGCTTGTCACTACGACACGTTCGACAACATCGCGTGCGTAGTTGCAGGGCGGCGTCGCTTTACGATCTATCCGCCGCAGTCGGTGGGCAGTCTTTATGTCGGACCCATCGATTTCACCATGGCCGGTCAGCCGGTCGCCCTGGCGGTCGGCAGCGCGATTGGAGATTCGCGATACCCGCGTTTCGAACAGGTCCGAGACCAAGCGCTCGTCGTCGAACTACAACCAGGCGATGCGCTCTATCTTCCGAAGCTGTGGTGGCACCAGGTCGAAGCGACCGACCCGGCGAACCTCCTCGTAAATTATTGGTGGGACGCCTTCAGGCAGGGGCCGGACGCACCTTATATCACGATGATGCTGGCGATGATCGCCATCGCCGAAAGGCCGCGTGAGGAACGCGACGCTTGGCGCGCGTTCTTCGATCATTATGTGTTTCGTCCGCAGGGACACCCGCTTGCCCACTTGCGCGAAGAGCAGCGCGGAATTCTCGGACCTTTGCAGCCGCGTAATTACGGACGCATCCGGGCCTTCGTGATGCAAATGCTGCGCGGCGGCTAACAGCCTTCGATCACCGCGAGTACGCGACCGGAAACTCGAAGATGGATACCGACTTTGCGACCACGGACAGTTCGCGCGCAAGAGTGGCGGCCGGTATCGCGCGGATGGTGACTTTCGGCGGCGCACCGGCTTTGTTTTCCGCATCGAGGGCATCGCCCGTCAGCACCCACCCGACGCCGCGGCCCGCGACCTTCAAGTGCATCGTCTTGATGGCGATCTTCCGCGGATCGAGAGTCGCGTTGACGATTCCGACGCGAAGCGTTCGACCGTCCGGCGCGAGGCCGGCCACAACGTCGAGCGGCCATGTCGCGCTGCCGGCATTCACCTGCGGATGGTCATAGCCGACATTGTATTTCGGCGCGCGCTGCGGAGAGTTCCCGGTCACGGCAAGCGGCACGGTGCCGGTGCCAAAATGCTCGCCGTAAAGTTTGAACACCAATCCCGTCGAATTCAGCGCTGCTCCGGTCGGACTGATGTCCATCGTCGATGCACCCGTGGTGAACGCGGCCATCTTCAGGAAGTCGGTGTGCCGCAGCATCTCCTGTAGCACCATCCCATAGGCGAGAGACGACTTCAGAGTCGGCGGGAAAGAGAGATAAGCATATTCGTCGATCGAGAGATAAATTCCCTTGCTCTTGATCGCCGGAAAACGCTGCTCGTAAATCTTCCACTCCTCGGCCTTCATCCGCACCTGGTTGGAGGGCGACCGGGCATATTCCAGCAGCTCATCGTCGGCCGGCGCGCCGGGCCGCGCTTCTGCTCGGTCGTACCAATGTTCGCTCACTACATCGAAATTGCCCCACGCCTTGGCGAACAGGCCGCCCGTCCAGTCCTCCTCAGTGCCGAACTTGTGCTGGATGCTTTGGAGCGAGGGGTTCTCCTTCGCCTCGCGAGGCTTCAGCTGATCGGGCATGGCCCCGGATCCAATCAGGGTGATCGACGGATCGACCGAACGCATCCGCTCGGCGAATTCATTATGCTTCATCATGAAATATTCGAGGCTCGTCTTGCCGATCTGCCACCAGCCGTACGGCTCGTTCCCGATGTTCCAGAACTTCACGCCATAAGGTTGTGGGTGACCGTTCGCGGCTCGCTTGGCGCCCCACTCGCTCGTGGCTGGACCATTGAGATATTCGACTTCCTCGGCGGCGGAGTTCGCGTCGCCCAAGCCGGCGTTGACCGTCACGTAAGGCTCGGTTCCAACGAGCCGTGCAAGCTCCATCCACTCGTCCATGCCGATGTCGTTGGGCTGCATCGCGCTCCACGCGAAATCGAACACGGGCGGACGCTTGTCGCGAGGTCCGATCGCCAGATGCCAATCCCAATCGGACAGGAAGTTGCCGCCCGGCAGGCGCCAGAACCCCGAATGCAGCGAACGCGCGATCGCGATCGAGTCAGCGCGCCACCCGTCGATATTGTCGGCCGGCATGAGCGACACCGCGCCCACCCTGAAGCGGCCGTTTCCGGTCCCGGTGATCTCGAGCCGCGCGTTCGCGGAGTCGCGCGTGGGCGTGAAACTGAAATCGGCTTTCTTCCAGGCGGCCGACAGCGTCGGCAAAGACACGACCTGGCGCTCCTCCGGCCCCTCGCCCCAGACCAGCGCCACCTGAACCTTCGCGGCGCTGTCGCCGCTTAGCCAGACATATCCATTGTAGCGCGTGCCCGCGGCAAGGCCGAGCTCCGCTTGCTGCAAGCCGCGCGGAGTGGAGAGGTCGGTGACGACGCTGGCGCTGTGTCTGCCCACGAACGGGTCGACGTCGTCCATGATGACGACGTCGTCACCACCGATCGGCCGCCACTTGCGATAGGTCGCGCCGGGACGCCCCTCTACTGTCGCCGGCGGCGGCGCATCCTTCGATTGCGCGACAATGGGAAAATAGAATTTTCGGTCGTCGAGCATTTCCGCCCAAAGCGTGCGAGCAACCAGATTCCCGATCGGCTCGATGAACATTCCATATTCGTATTGCGTGACCGGCTGCGATCGCTGCGACCCGTCGATCGTCGCGATCAGCGGCGAAGGCGAAGCTATTTGCGCCTGTGCGCTCGACGCCAAAGAGACGCCCGAAATGAAACCTGCAAGCCACCCTCGCGCCATCAACCCTGCCCCTCCACTCTTGAATAACTCAGACTTTATCGAGAATATCGGTGGACCACCAGTGGAGTCGGCTGAGGATCATCCAAGCCGGTTTAAATGGTCGGACGAGGTCGAGTCGGGGAGGGAATTGGATGGTCATTGGGGGCGTGATCCGGATCGCTGCGACGGCACTGGCGCTGTTGCTCACGGAAGCAGCGGAGGCGCAGGTCGACACGAACGTCCCGCCCGCCGTACCGAACGCGAAACCGGTCACGCTTCAATGGGTGAAGGTGCATTCAGCCAGCCTCGAAGGAAATCTCGAAGGGGACAGCAGCGACAGGGACGTACTCGTCGTGCTTCCGCCCAGCTATTCCGCCAGTCCCTCGAAACGCTATCCGGTGGTCTACGCGCTGCACGGGATTTGGATCGGAGCGTCGCAATGGATCAAGGAGATCCACGTGCCGCAGACGATCGAGACTGCCTTCGCCAAGGGCGCTCGGGAAATGATCTTCGTCTTTCCCGACAGCAAGACCGTCCACAATGGGTCGATGTATTCGACCTCGCCGACGACGGGCGACTTCGAAAACTTCATCGCTCGCGATCTCGTCCGCTACATCGACGCGCATTATCGAACGCTGCCGCACCGCGAGAGCCGCGGCCTCGTCGGTCACTCGATGGGTGGATACGGGACGACCAGGATCGGGCTGAAACACGCGGACGTTTTCGGCGCCCTCTACATGATGAGCCCGTGCTGCCTTTCCCCGCGCGATCCGAACACGTTGAGCCCGGCGGACAAAGTCGCTCTCGAGAATGTGAAGTCGCTGGACGATGCCATCAAATTGTCCTGGATAGCGCGCGTGCAGCTTGCCACTGCGGCAGCCTGGTCGCCGAATCCCAAGAATCCACCACTTTATCTCGACCTTCCGCTCAAAGGCGGAATTGTGCAGTCCGATGTGATGGCAAAGTGGACGGCCAATTCCGGCCTGTCCCTCCTCGAGCAGTATGCAGGCGATCTTCGAACATATCGCGCAATTTCCATGGACGTCGGCGACGAGGACGATCTCAAGACGGATACTGAGAAGCTTCACAAGGCGCTCGACCGGTACGGCATCGCCAACTCGTTCGAAATCTATCACGGCACGCATACGAGCAATGTCGCGTTCCGATTCCAGGATTACGTGATTCCCTCTTTCAGCCGGAGCCTGTCATTCTCGCGCAATCGCTAGATTCTGGCGCGGGCGGCGCTTGCGACGGTGCGCTCGGGCGTCTAGCGCCGCCGGCGAACCAGGGGAGCAGGCTGTGAAGCAGGAGCAGCGCGTGCACCCGCGCATCCACGGCGCGATCGCCCGGGCGATCGGGATTGAAATCGTCAGCGGGAAGCGCCCGCCTGGATTCCACTTCGGCGGAGAGATTGAGGCCAGCGGCAAGCTCGGCATCTCGCGGACCGCGTATCGCGAAGCGATGCGCATTCTCGCCGCCAAGGGTCTGATCGAAAGTCGGCCCAAAGCCGGCACGAGGGTCAGTCCGCGGGAACAGTGGAATGTCCTGGATCCGGACGTTCTGGCGTGGAGCTTCGAAAGCGAGCCGGACCCCGAGTTCGTGCGAGGACTCTTCGAGCTCCGCGAGTTGATCGAACCTGGCGCAGCCGCCCTCGCCGCTCGACGGCGGACCGAAGATCATCTCATTGTGATGCGAGCCGCCCTCGATGAAATGGCGCGATTTCCGCTGGAGACGCCCCAGGGCCAGGCTGCCGACCAGAGTTTTCACCGCACCCTCTTTGCCGCAACCGCAAATGAGCCGCTCGCCGCTCTTGCGAGCACGATCGGCGCGGCAGTCACCTGGACGACGCGTTTCAAAACGCGCGAGGGACCTTTGTCGCGCGACCCGGTTCCGGACCACGAGCGCGTCTACGACGCCATCGCAGCCAAGAAGAGCCGCAGCGCGAGCGAAGCGATGCGCTTTCTGATCCGCTCCGCTCTAAAGGACATGAAAATGACCTTCGGAGACTGAGCGGCGGCGGCACCGATAATATGAGAGGGGACGAATGTTGGGGACGAGGATCGTTACGCGGATCGCCGCCGTTGGCGCTTTATGGGGGTTTGCCGCCCAACCGCTGCCGGCGCTGGCTCAGTCCAGTCCCGGCTCTCCGGTGCGCCTCGAAGTGCACGCGAGCCAGGCCGGCCCGAACATCAACCGCGACATTTTCGGTCAATTCGCCGAGCATCTCGGCAGCGGCATATATGGAGGCATCTGGGTAGGCCCCAATTCGCCGATCCCGAACGTCCGCGGCATTCGTAAAGACGTCGTCGGAGCGCTCCGTGCAATTCGCGTACCCAACGTTCGCTGGCCCGGCGGATGTTTCGGAGACAATTATCATTGGCGCAACGGCATCGGCCCACGCTCCAAGCGGCCCGCCACCCTCAACCCCGACTGGGGGAGCGTGATCGAGCCGAACAGCTTCGGCAGCGAGGAGTATTTCGACTTCCTGGATCAGGTCGGGGCCGAGGCCTTCATCTCGGAGAACGTCGGATCAGGCACCGCGCAGGAAGCGGCCGACTGGTTCGAATATATGACTTCGAAGTTGCCGACCACGCTCGCGAAGGAGCGCGCCGCCAACGGTCATCCGTCGCCTTACAAGATCAAATATCTGGGACTGGGGAATGAAAACTGGGGCTGCGGGGGCGCCATGTCCGCCGACCATTATGTCGAGGAAATGAAGCGCTTCGCTCGCTACACGCGCAACTACAATCCCGAACAGCAGTCCGGCACCGAGACGATGAAGCGGATCGCAGTCGGCTGGGACAGCGGCAACAGCGACTACACCGATGCCGTCATGCGGGCCTGGAAGGACAAGGTGTGGAGCTGGGACATCGAGGGCGTTTCGCTGCACGGCTACACGATTCCCAACAGCTGGGAGAAGAAGGGCCCAAGCGTCGGCTTCGGCGAAAGCGAATATGCCAAGGCGATTCAGGCGACGCTGAAGATGAAGGACTGGATCGCCCACCAGTCGGCGATCATGGACAAATATGATCCCGACAAGAAGGTCGGTCTTTACGTCGATGAATGGGGTATCTGGACGGACCCGGACCCCGGCAGCAATCCTGGCTTCCTGCAACAGCAAAACACGTTGCGGGACGGGATCATCGCAGCCCTGAATCTGAACCTCTTCATGCGCAATGCGGACCGGATCCGCGGTGCGAATATCGCGCAGATGGTCAATGTCCTCCAGGCGATGATCCTGACCGACGGACCGAAGATGGTGCTGACGCCGACCTATCACGTCTACCACATGTATGTGCCGTTCCACGATGCGGCCGAAGTGCCCGTCAGCTTCGACGCCGGTACCTATTCCTATGGCGACATCCGTTTGCCGCAGGTGGATGCAGCGGCGGCGCGCGACCGGTCCGGCAAGCTGTGGCTCTCGCTCATCAACGTCGATCCTACCCGCCCTGCCAGAATCGCGACGTCGATCGAAGGTGTGACGTCACAAGGTGCGAGCGGACTGATCATGACCGCTCCGGCCGTGGATGCGCACAACACGTCGAGCAGGCCGAACGACGTCGTTCCGCGAGCGTTCGAGGGTCGGGCCTCGGGCGGACAGCTGCTGTTCGATCTGCCCCCCAAGTCCGTCGCGGTCCTGGAGGTCCGCTAGGGATCGCACGACGATCAGTCAGTGGTTGTGGCGAGGCACTCCGAAGGTCTGCGCCACGCGCTGATATTTCTCTGCGCCTTCGAGGATCGCGCCGGTTTCGAGCTGGCCAGTGACGGCGCGTTGAATCTCCTGCCACGGCGTCTGCGACGGCGGATATTTGTAACCTCCGGCGGCCGCGAGCTCTTCCCGGCGCGATGCGAGTTCCTCGTCGCCGATCAGCACGTCGCAAGTCCCGCGCTTCAGATCGACCCGTACACGATCTCCGCTACGCAATAGCGCAAGCCCACCCATCGCGGCGGCTTCGGGCGAGGCATTGAGGATGGACGGAGAACCGCTCGTGCCGGATTGGCGGCCGTCGCCGATGCAGGGGAGGTAATGAACGCCCTCCGTGATCAGATAGCTTGGCGCCCGCATGTTCACGACCTCGGCCGCGCCGGGATAGCCGATCGGCCCCGCGCCGCGCATGAACAGCAAGGTCTCGGGAGTGATATTCAACGACTGGTCGTCGATGCGGGCATGATAATCCTCCGGTCCGTCGAAGACGACAGCCGGCCCTTCGAAGGCGTCGGGGTCCTGCGGGTTCGAAAGATAGCGCTCGCGGAATTCGTCGCTGATTACGCTGGTCTTCATGATCGCGCTTTCGAACAGATTGCCCTTGAGCGTGATGAATCCGGCATCGGTCTTCAGCGGCCGTGCAAACGGACGGATAACTTCCTCGTCTTGAATCTGCGCATCGCGGCAGTTCTCGCCGATCGTGCGGCCGGTCACGGTCATTGCGCCCTCGCGAATGAGCCCCTCGCCCATCAGCTGAGCGATGACCGCGGGCACTCCCCCAGCGCGATGGAAATCCTCTCCCAGATATTCGCCCGCCGGCTGCAAATTGACGAGCAGCGGGACGTGATGTCCGAAGGACTGCCAGTCCTCGATGCTCAGTTCGGCGCCGATGTGGCGGGCAATGGCCGCGAGATGGATCGGCGCGTTGGTCGAGCCTCCGATTGCCGAGTTCACGACGATGGCATTGATGAACGCATCCCGCGTGAGGATGTCGGACGGCTTGCGGTCCGCGCGGACCATTTCGACGATGCGCAGGCCGGACTCATAGGCGTTCTGTTGACGCTCGCGATATGGCGCAGGAATCGATGCTGAACCGGGAAGCGACATACCCAGCGCTTCGGTGAGCGAGTTCATCGTCATCGCCGTGCCCATCGTATTACAATAGCCCGTCGACGGCGCCGACGACGCAACCAGTTGAATGAACTCCTTGGCGTCGATCTCGCCCGCGGCGAGGAGCTCACGGGCCTTCCAGACGATCGTGCCCGATCCGGTTCTCTGCCCCTTATGCCAACCGTTGAGCATCGGCCCGACCGAGAGCGCGATCGCCGGGATGTTCACCGTTGCTGCGGCCATGAGGCACGCGGGTGTCGTTTTGTCGCAGCCGATCGTCAGCACCACGCCGTCGAGCGGATAGCCGAACAGGACCTCGACCAGCCCGAGATAAGCGAGGTTGCGATCGAGTCCCGCCGTCGGCCTCTTCCCCGTCTCCTGGATCGGATGCACCGGGAATTCGAAGGGGATTCCGCCCGCGTCGCGAATTCCATCCCGGACGCGCTGAGCGAGGACGAGATGGTGTCGGTTGCATGGCGCAAGGTCGCTCCCGGTCTGTGCGATCCCGATGATCGGCCGACCGGAGCGCAATTCCTGGATCGTGATTCCGTAGTTGAGATACCGCTCGAGGTAGAGCGCGGTCATGTCGACATTGTCCGGGTTGTCGAACCAGGAGGCCGACCTAAGCTTGCGCTGTGGCTGATCGCTCATGGCCGGCTCCGCCGCGTCATCGTTCGACCGACAGTCGGTAGATCATCCGGTGATGATAGGGCTTGCCTGGGTCGACCCGTGCCGATCCGAACGCCGGCTTGTTCGGCGTGTCCGGGAAGAGCTGCGGCTCCAGGGCAATGCCGTCACCCATGCGATAGAGGTGACCCTGCTTCCCGACGATCGTGCCGTCGAGGAAATTGCCGGTGTAGATCTGGATCCCGGGTTGGTCCGTCAGCACTTCGAGCACGCGGCCGGAACGAGGATCCTCCAGTTTGGCGGCAAGCTTCGGCTCCGCCGTCTTACCGCCGTCGAGTACGAAATTGTGATCGATTCCGCGGCCGATGACGATCTGCGGATCGCGCCCGTCGCGGACGACATCGTCGATGATTCGGCCGCTCGTGAAATCGAACGGGGAGCCCGCGACCGATTTCAGCTCCCCCGTCGGGATGAGAGCGGCGTCGACCGGCGTGTAGCGATGCGCCGCAAGGGTCAGACGATGGCCAAGGGCACCTCCCGGGGCTCCTTCGCCGGCAAGATTGAAGAGGGCATGATTGGTGAGGTTGACGATCGTCGGAGCGTCGGTCGTTGCATCCATGTCGATGGTCAGCGAGCCACGATCGTCCAGGCTGTAGGTCGTCGTGACGGTGAGGGTACCGGGATAGCCCTGATCGCCGGCCGGACTGACCAGCCGGAGCGCGACCTTCGCGAGCCGACCTGCGTCGCTCGTCTCAACGATTTGCCAGACGCGCTTGTCGAACCCGACCGCGCCGCCGTGCAGTGAATTGGTCTTGTCGTTCAGCGGCAGCGAGTACGTCTTGCCGTCGAGAGTGAATCGGCCGCCCGCAATGCGATTGGCATAACGGCCGATCGTCTGCCCCCAATAATTGGGATGCTCGACATAGCTCCGGACGTCGTCATTGCCGAGCGTCACGTCGGCAATCTTCCCCGAGCGATCCGGACCGCTGAACGCCTGCAACGTCGCGCCGAGGGTCATGATCCGGGCGCTCACGCCGTTGGCACCGATCAGGGTGACGGCTTCGACCGGCGTTCCATCCGGTAGTCTCCCAAAAGGCTCGCGCTGCACCTTCGCAGCACTGGCGGATCCCGCAACGACTCCAGATGCGACCATCAGGACCAATCCCCTTTTCCAACCCATCACTAGCTCCCCTGATTCCCTAAAGCACACGCACTGCAGGCTGTTCCTCGCATGACCTGTCGAGACGGTTGCGAAGCGGCAGCGCGAACGGGCTCGCCTCGATCTCGAACTCGTCTCCCACCTCAGTCTTGAAGCCGTCGCTGAACGACAGTGTCGCCGTCCCGAGGAAATGGACGTGGACGTCCCCCGGCCGGCGGAACTGCCGATACTTGAACTGATGCCACTCCAGATTTGCAATGCTGTGGCACATGTTGCCCTCGCCTGAGAGGAACGGCTTTTCCCACACGACGGCCCCATTGCGCCGGATGCGGCTCATCCCTTCGACATGATCGGGCAAAGGACCGACGAGAAGTTCCGGGCCGAGCGACGCCTGCCGCAGCTTCGAGTGGGCGAGCCAAAGGTAATTGTGGCGTTCCGTCACATGATCGCTGAACTCGTTTGCGAGGCAAAGTCCGAGGCGGCAGGGCACGCCGTCAGGTCCGATGATATAGATTCCGGCAAGCTCCGGCTCTTCACCGGCATCGGCCGCGAAAGCGGGCGCGGTGAGCGGCTGCTCGGGCCCGACAAGCTGCGAACCGTCGCCTTTGTAGAACCATTCCGGCTGGCAGCCTGCTTTCCCGTCGGACGGTTTGCCGCCCTTCACGCCGTCCAGGAACATTCGCATGGAGTCGGTCTGAAGCTCGCCTTCCGGCAATCGATGCATGCGGTCCCGCGCATCCGCTGAGCCCAAATGAGTCAGGCCCGTGCCCGACATGAAGAGATGGGCAGGGTCCTCATGATCGATCGGTGCGAGGATTCTGTTCGCGGCGAGCTCGGCTCGCGGATCGAGTTCATCGCCGAGACGCAGGAATGAGATTATCTCCGCGATCGTCACGTTG
>JBKPJK010000065.1:0-3128 GCA_046730635.1 Pseudomonadota bacterium
CTCGTGTGGATGCTCAGCAGTTCAACATTTCGTCGCTGAAGAACCGCGGTGTCGACGTGGGCCTGACCTACGGTCGTGCGATGCACTGGTTGCCCGACGACCGTCTGTCGTTCGATCTTAAGTGGACTCATCTGATCAATAACAGTCAGCAGGCTTCTGACTTGTCTGCTCCGACGGACTTCGCGGGAACTTTCGGTCGCGGCTTCTCGCGAGACGCGGCATTCCTGCGTAGCTCTTACAAGTTTGGCATTGTCACTCTTGGATGGTCGACGGACTTCCTGAGTGGCGGACCATTCACGCGCGCGTTCGGAGTGTTTGGAGATCCGCGGATCAACGCATTGAACGTCGTCAAGGACTATTGGACGCATGACGCCCAGGTGCGGTTCGATCCGACCAATCGCATCACGGTGTACTTCAACGTCGACAACGTCTTCGACAAGAAGCCCCAGCTCCTGCCGGGCGCCATCTTCGGTACCCCGACGGGTCTCGAAACATCGCCAGACTTCGACGTGTTCGGTCGGCGCTTCCTCGCGGGCGTTCGGGTCAAGTTCCTCTAAGAGCTTGGCTCAGATCACCGGACCCTTCGGGGCTCGGACGATAAGTAAAAAAGGAGGGTGGGAAGCCGCAGGTTTCCCACCCTTTCTTTTCGGCCACGCTTGGCCCTATGACTTTTGCGGAGGGGGCAGCCTGCGGTTTCGATGAGCGCACCTGGCGCAATCACAACTTGGATCGTCGTCGCAGTGCTTGCGCTGGTGTGGCTGGTACTTGCCATAGCCGTCACGATCCTCGCGGCCAGGCGCTTCAAGCTCGCCGAGGAGGTATTGGGCGCAGCAAGAGCCAACGCGGCACTGCTTGACCTCACGCCTGCCAGGCCGCTGGTCGTGCGCCCGGATCAGAAGATCGAAGCCGATCCGCAACTCGTTCGCCAGTTAGGGCTGAACGGCACGCCTCGGCGTCTCAGCGACCTGACTTGCAATGACAGCGGTATCGTCGAGGACGACCTAGAGGCTCTCAAGGAAGACATTGCGACAGCAAGGGCTTCCGCCGGGCGGATTTCGCGCAAGGTGCGCGCCCGCGGGTCGGGCAGGGTCTTCGAGGTCCGCGGCGCACCGGCTCCGGCGTCCGAGCAGCCGGGAACGTTGCTGCTGTGGTTCTTCGACACCAGTGCCGGAGAGGAGGAGCGTGCCAGGCTCGCTCTGAGGCTCCGCCAAACCGAAGCGGCCCTGAATTCCCTGACGCATCTCATCGAGGCCGCGCCCTTCCCGATGTGGTACCGGGGCCCCGACCTCAAGCTCGGGCTGGTCAACAGTTCCTTCGTCCACGCCGTAGAGGCCAGTGACGCCAGCGAAGTCATCGAGCGGGGATTCGAACTGATCGATGCTGAGGGTGAAGACAGCGCTGTAGCTTCGGCTCGTAAAGCCCAGGAAACAGGGCATATCGTGTCGCGCATGCAAGCCGCGATCATCCGGGGGGAGCGACGGATGCTCCGGATCGTGAACGTGCCGTTGGCGACCGGGGCCGTGGCTGGCTTTGCGGTCGACTTCCAGGACCTCGAGGATGCCCGAACAGAACTTTCGAGGCACATTGAATCGCAGCGCGAACTTGCCGACCGAATGACTGCGGGGACGGCGCAGTTCGACGCAGATCGCTCGCTGAGCTTCTTCAATCGCCCGTTTGCCGTGATGACGCAGCTCGATCCGGAGTGGCTGGCCGAAGGTCCTGAGTTCGATCGCATCCTGGAGCGGATGCGGGACAACCACCGGCTGCCGGAGGTGCGTGACTTCCCTGCGTGGAAGAATGAACGGCGGGAGTGGTTCACCAGCGCCGAAGAAGTCGTCGAGGAGGAATGGACGTTGCCGCACGGCGACCATATCCGCGTCGTCGCCCAAGCGTTGCCGGACGGCGGCCTTAGGCTTTTTCTGGAGGATCGGACCGAACAGCTGCGGCTTGCCTCGGCGCGCGACACGCTGCTGCGAGTACGAGCAGCGACCTTCGACAACCTGTTCGAAGCGATCAGCGTATTTGCGAGCGACGGGCGGCTTTATCTCTGGAACCGGCGGTTTCTCGAGGATTGGGAGCTCGACGAAGCGTGGCTGGCCGAACATCCGCGTGTCGACGAGCTCGTACCGGCCATGGCCCGCAAGCTGGTCAATCCCACGGCCGCTGCCCAAATCCGAGAAATGGTGCGACAGACGACGAACGAGCGTCAGTCGTCGAGCGGACGCATCTCCATGACCGACGGTCGGCACTTCCAGTTTGCGGCCGTGCCTCTTCCGGACGGCAACGCGCTATTCACGATGGTCGACGTCACCGATTCGAGCCGTATCGAAGCCGCACTTCGGGAACGCGCTGCCGCGCTTGAGGAGGCGGACCGTGTGAAGACCGACTTCGTCGCCAACATGAGCTACGAGCTTAGAACGCCGCTGACGTCGATCGGTGGGTTCACCGAGCTGCTTGCGGGGGGCTACGCCGGAAAGCTGAGCGCGAAAGGCGAAGACTATGTCAAGGCGATCCTGGAATCGGTCGAGCGGCTTTCGAAGCTGATCAACGACGTTCTCGATCTCACGACAGGTGACGTGCGCGGCGTCGCCCTGGAGCGCGAGCGCGTGGACGTGGCGGGCCTGTGCCGAGCGGCGCTGGAAACGGGACGTGCCCGGGCGGGGGAAAAGGCGCAGAAGCTGGAAGCGGAGATTTCGTCGGCTGCCGGCTATGTGTTTGGCGATGCGAGACGGCTTCGCGAGTCCATTGAACATGTGCTCCACAATGCGATTGCTTATACCGACCGCAAAGGCCGGATCCTTCTTACGGCAGACGGCGATGCCGATAACGCCGTCATCCGCATCACGGACAACGGATCCGGGATCGCCGCCGACGATCTGCCGAGGGTTTTCGATCGATTCGACCGGATCGTCGAGGCGGGAGTGCGAGGTGAAGCTGCGTTGGGCCTCGGGTTGCCCCTGACGCGTCAGTTCGTCGAGGCCCATGGCGGATCGGTCGAGCTCGAATCGAGCAAGGGGCAGGGGACGACGGTTACCCTTACCATCCCGCGCGGCTCCAAATGATCCTGCATGACGAAGCAGCCACCATCAAAGCGGGCGAACAGCTTGCTCGAGCTGCGCGAGCGGGGG
>JBKPJK010000066.1:0-1088 GCA_046730635.1 Pseudomonadota bacterium
GGTGAGTGCAGGGTAAACAGGAATGCGGTCGGCTTGGCAAGGCGTGTGCCCTGCGCAAGGCTTGAGAGGGATAAGCAACTGACACAAGTCGCGGAATTCGATAGCGTCGGCCTGCGCTACGGCACGGGGGCGGAAGTCCTGCGCGACCTCGATTTCCGGCTCGCCCATGGCGGTTTCTATTTCCTCACCGGACCGTCCGGCGCCGGAAAGACCTCCCTGCTCAAGCTTCTGTACCTGGCGCAGCGGCCCACGCGCGGCCGAATTCGCCTGTTCGGGGAGGAACTCAGCGATGCGCGGCGGGAGGTCCTGCCCAATTTTCGACGGCGCATCGGCGTGGTGTTTCAGGACTTCCGGCTGATCCGCCATCTTTCCGCCTTCGATAACATCGCACTCCCGCTGCGCATTGCCGGGGCGACGGACGAGCAGGTCGAAGGACCTGTTCGGGAAATGCTTGCCTGGGTGGGCCTTGCCGACCGGGCGAGCGCTCGCCCGCCGACGCTTTCGGGCGGCGAGCAGCAACGTGTCGCAATTGCGCGGGCGGTCATCAATCGCCCCGACCTGCTCGTCGCGGACGAGCCGACGGGCAACGTCGACGCCGCCATGGCGCAGCGATTGTTGCACCTGTTTTCGGCGCTCAATCGCCAGGGCACGACGGTGGTCGTCGCAACGCACGATGTCGGCCTCATCAGCGCGACCCCAGGAGCACAGCTGATCCGCATCGAAAATGGAGGCATCGCCGATCCCACCGGCACGCTGCGCAATCCGCCGCGGAGCCGGCGATAATGCTCGACTGGTTGTTCCCCTCACCGTCGGAACGGCGACTGCTCGGCGAGGCGCGGCTGCGCGGGCCGACGGCGTGGGTGATTGCCATCATGAGCTTTTCGATCGTCATCATCGGTGCCGCGGGGCTCGCGCTCGCCAATACGGCGGGGGTGCTGACCCGAGCGATCGAAGCGCGTTACTCGATCCAGGTTCCAGCTGGAGGCGGCAATGTCGAGGCGTTGCTCGCGACGGTGCGATCGGTACCCGGCGTCAATTCCGCCGCCGCGGTTCCCGAAAGCGAGATGCGGCGT
The DNA here is from genome assembly GCA_046730635.1 of Pseudomonadota bacterium. Lineage (GTDB taxonomy): Bacteria > Pseudomonadota > Alphaproteobacteria > Sphingomonadales > Sphingomonadaceae > Sphingomicrobium. The sequence continues at coordinate 1,074 of JBKPJK010000066.1, forward strand.
ACGCTCGAGCGATGG
>JBKPJK010000067.1:0-2846 GCA_046730635.1 Pseudomonadota bacterium
CACGGCATGATCGCCGTGCCACCTGAATCGCCAAACGCGCGACGCTGAATTTGTTTCAGCAGAGTGATGAGAAATGCGCCGGGATGCGGAACGGCGCCGCTCAACCGGAGCTCAGGTCGTGGGACCCAGGTTCCTCCGCACATGGATGTAATTGGTGTACCCAAAGGTCGCAGCGAACGGTGCCGGCCCGCCGTCAGGCCCCTTGTGCGGAACGAAGCGCTTCGGGGCGAACAATCTGCAGCCGTCGGCACCGCGGAGCTCCGCACTTTGCTCCGTAACCTCGCACGACGTGATTCGGCCTTCCGCATCGACTCGAAGGTCGAGGACCATCCGACCGATGATCAAGTCGTCGGCGCCGAGTGTCGGCGGTGGATTGGCGCCGAATGCAAGTCGTTGCTGGACGACCAATTGCGATATGGCGCCCAGCTGCTTCAGCTCCGCTGGTATCGGACTGGCCGAACAGGTCGATGGCCCCGAGCCGGTCTTTGCGCCCTCGGCCTCCACGCGGCAGGACAGCGGCTGACCGTCCGTTCCGTAGCTCATGACGACGTTGACTGCCCACGGATCGCTCGCCTCGGGCAGATCTTCCTCGATCCGCCAAGTCACCGTTTCGTGAGCTTCGCTGGCGACGGCGCGGCCGCGTCGATCATGAGCCGGCTTGTATTTGGCTCTTAATCGGATGAGCTCGCACGTGCGTCGGTCAAGGGCCGCCGACCCGGACGATTTCTCGATCAGGCAATCGCTGATGGCGCCCGTTGCGTCGACGCGGATCACCGTTCCGACGTGGCCCTGTTCGTTCCGATCGAGAGCTTCGACGGGGTAATCGTTCGCCGAGAACAGCCCTTGAATAGATCCGACTGGCTCGGGAATCTTCTGATGCGGTGCTGAGGCAGACGACGCCGCAACGGCAAGCAAGCTAAATGCGAACAAAGGATCCCCCCAGACCCGAGCAATTGCAAGCTACCAGCGCACTCGCGGACGTAAAGTGGGAGTCTCTAAGCCGCTCGATCGAGCCGCTCGAGCAGGGGCAGGAGCTCGCGATTTTCTCGCGTCAGGCGGTTGTTGAGCGCGTCGAGAATGTCTCGCGTGTCGCTGCAATAGCCCGGCCAGTTCGCCTCGATCGCAGTCGCGTTCCATTTGTCGCAATAGCTGATGAACGCTGGGGCGAGCCCGCCCATCTCATGCTTGAACGCAGCTCCCGTGTCCGACACCTGGCGATCGGGGCTTTCAATGAGACGCGGATAAAGCGCCCAATCCTCGAGCTTCAAATGCGCGATCAGCGTGCCCATCAGCTCGCGGCGAAGCTCGAACAGCTCGAGCTGCGGCGGCGCTTCCTTGCGCTCGATGATTTGGCCGAGCCGGGTGAACATCCTGGCGAGCTTGGCATGGTCTTCACGCAACCGAGACAAGTGGGACATACGCGTTTCCTTACATTCAATTGCCCAAGCGCAAGTTGAATCAAAAAGGCTGACGCGGAGTTATCGCGGAAGGTTAATGGCCCCGATTTCAGTAGCATCGGCGGGACTGGCAAGGCGGCCCGGCCGCGCGCAGGGTCCCAAATAGAAATGGGGGCCGGCATTGCTGCCAGCCCCCACTGCGCCGAGCGAAGGATCTGCCGGTGTTCGGTCTACCTGGTCCCGCTCCTCGAAAGGTTTGGCACCCCGCTTCTCGATCCTGGCTCACCAGCTCAGGCGTCGCTTTCCATCGTACCGCTCCCTCATGAGAGGAGCCCTGACTTCTACTCGACTGCGCGGCCCGAAGGTTCGCTTGTCTTTCGACGTCCGGCCTGTCCTTGAAGAACCTGAGTCTTGCGACCCAAATCCTCGAACCGAATTTCCGGACCGAAGTCCTTCAACCAAGTTCCGGCCAAAGCCGTTCGATGTTCCGCGGCCCTTCTTGGGATGACCTCTCTCGTGTCCCGCTTCGCTCACCAGGGTTCCGAAGAACCTCGGGAGCCGCGTCGCACGACAGGAAGATCATCTCTTCCGGCGCCTCTTCCCGGCTGGCCCGAGATGAGCCCGAAAGCTCTTCCCATTCCTGCCGGCGGAGATCGGTTCTTCTGTCCCTTCCTCGCCCTTGTTGCCGTTGCCGGCCTTTCCGGGGAGACTGGGACTTCCGCCCCGATCACTCAGTCACCATGCACCTCGATTCCGAGTCGCGGAAGCAAAATTTTTGGTAAGAAGCCTGTGGATAACGGGGATATCGGTAACAACAATTGGAACCTTTTTGCCGCTTTCAGTTGAGTTGCCGATCCGTTCTCACATCCCTACCTCGGCCAAGTGCCTGAATCGCCTGCATTGAGTCCCGAGCCCGCTTATTTGCAGGGGCTCAATCCGCCCCAGCGCGAGGCCGTGCTGACGACGGAGGGCCCCGTGCTCGTCCTTGCGGGTGCCGGGACCGGGAAGACGGCGGCGCTGACCGCCCGGCTTGCCCATCTCATCGCGACTCGCAAAGCCTGGCCGAGCCAGATCCTCGCCGTCACCTTCACCAACAAGGCGGCGCGCGAGATGCGCGAGCGCGTCGGCAAGCTGTCGGGCGGCGCGCTCGAAGGCATGCCCTGGCTCGGCACGTTCCACTCGGTCGCGGCGAAGATGCTCCGCATTCATGCCGAGCTGGTCGGCCTCCACTCGAACTTCACCATCCTCGACACGGACGATCAGCTTCGGGTCCTCAAGCAACTGATCCAGGCCGCCAATCTCGACGAGAAGCGGTGGCCGGCGCGGCAGCTGGCCGGGCTGATCGACCGCTGGAAGAACCGCGGCTGGACTCCGGCCGAGATCGACGCCGCCGAATCCGAAGCCTACGCCAACGGCAAGGGCGCCCTACTCTACCGCGCCTACCAGGAG
>JBKPJK010000068.1:0-7806 GCA_046730635.1 Pseudomonadota bacterium
CACGTCTACAAGGCGCCGATCGCCACGAAAATCGAGAGGGGCGGCTTCTACGCGGCCGAGGCTTATCACCAGGGTTACGCGCGCAAGCACCCGTATTACCCATACATCATGTTCAACGACCGGCCGAAAGTGGCGGCGCTCAAGGCCAGGTATCCCAGTCTTTTCAAGGCCTAAGCTCCACGTAACGCGCTAAGATTTCACGCGTTATTCAGGTGAGGGGCGACAAAGGCAGTTGCTCGCCCTATATGACCAATCCAACGCCGCCAGCTGGGGTTCGGGACACGTGCTGACGACCAATCCGTTCGACGACGACAAGCTGCGCGAGGAGTGCGGCATCTTTGGTATCTGGGGTGCCGACAATGCGGCGAGCTTCGTCGCGCTCGGCCTTCACGCGCTGCAGCACCGCGGGCAGGAAGCCGCGGGCATCACGACGTTCGACGGGAAGCATTTCCATTCGCACCGGGCGATGGGTCATGTCGCCGGGAACTTCGACCGCGACGACATCATGCGCAAGCTCGCCGGGCGCGGCGGTATCGGGCACGTGCGCTACTCGACCACGGGCGAGACCGCGCTGCGCAACGTCCAGCCCCTCTTTGCCGAGTTGGCCGAGGGCGGCTTCGCGGTTGCGCACAACGGCAACCTGTCCAATGCGATGAAGCTTCGCCGCACGCTCAACCGCCGTGGCTCCATCTTCCAATCGACCAGCGACACGGAGGTGATCATCCACCTGGTCGCCACGTCCAACCGGGCGAACATGCTCGATCGGCTCACCGATGCGCTGAAGCAGGTCGAGGGCGCTTATTCGCTCGTTGTCCTGACCGATGAAGGTTTGGTCGCCTGCCGCGACCCGCTGGGCATTCGACCGCTGGTGATGGGCAAGCTTGGCGAAGCGACCATCTTCGCTTCGGAAACCGTGGCGCTGGACGTTATCGGCGCGAGCTTCGTGCGCGATGTCGATCCGGGCGAGCTGATCCTCGTCAACGATGGCGGCATCCGGTCCTTCCGGCCGTTCGAGAAGGTCGCCCCCCGGCCCTGCATCTTCGAGCACGTCTATTTCTCGCGCCCCGATTCGATCGCGGAAGGCCAGTCGGTGTACGAGGTCCGCAAGGCGATCGGCGCATGGCTGGCGCGCGAGGCCCCGGTCAATGCCGATTATGTGGTCCCCGTTCCAGACAGCGGCGTACCCGCAGCGATCGGCTACAGCCAGGAATCGGGCATTCCGTTCGAGCTCGGAATCATTCGTTCGCACTACGTGGGACGGACTTTCATCCAACCGAGCCAGGAAGTCCGGCACCTCGGCGTAAAGCTCAAGCACAACGCGAACTCGGCCCTGGTCGACGGCAAGAGCATTGTCCTGGTCGACGACTCAATCGTCCGAGGCACGACATCCGTGAAGCTCGTCCAAATGATGCGCGACGCCGGCGCGCGCGAAGTGCACATGCGCATTGCCTCGCCGCCGACGAAGCACAGCTGCTTCTACGGAGTGGACACGCCCGAGCGCGCCAAGCTGCTCGCCGCGCAGATGAGCGTCGGGCAGATGCGCGACTACATCAACGCCGATAGCCTCGCCTTCATCTCGATCGAGGGCCTCTATCGAGCACTCGGTCAAGAGCGCGATGCGGCGCAGCCGCAGCGTTGCGACGCCTGCTTCACCGGCGCTTATCCGACGACCCTGACGGACGTAACCGAGAAGGATCGCGGCGCGCCTTTGTCGTTGGTTGCGAGCCGCTAAACATCCATTCCGGACCGAGCTTCGTCCATCCTCGACGCGGTTGAAGTGGGCCGAAGGGTGAGCAGAGCCTAATCGACAAGGCATGCGGTACCAGCGTGCCGAACTCCCACTTAGCCTCAGGGGCCTGGCCGCCGCGGAGCAGTTCTTCGCAGGATGCTTTGCGGACGGCGACCCAACACGGGAAAGCCTGTGGGTCGCGCACGTCGACGAGGAGATGCGCTGCATTCACCTCTCGCGCCACGCCGGCGATGAAACGGGCACTCTCTTCCCTCTGCGAACGATCGTCGCGGATATCGCGGAGCCAGGCAGCGCAGGGATCGTCCTCGCGCACAATCATCCCAGCGGCGATCCACGGCCCAGTGACGCCGATCGCCGATGCACGCGCCGGCTCGCAATCGTCGCCGAGGCTCTCGATTGTATGTTGCTCGATCATTTGGTGTTCGCCGGCGCTCGATGCACCAGCTTTCGCTCGACGGGGCTGCTCTAGCTCTTGCAGGGGACGATCGCTTCGGGGGCGGGCTTCGGCCGCGCTAGCCGGAACGACGCGAAATAGACCTCGCCGCTGCTGAGCATCTTGAATTTCACGGGCTCCATTCCGACCGCCCCGAACTCGCATTTCAGCTCCTCGGGCGGGATGCCGTGGCGGTTCACAGGCCGGTCCGCATCGACCACCACGACCAGGCCGCCCGGCTTCACTCCATCTCGCAAGTGCCAGAGAAAGGCGTAGGGCGATTGCACTTCGTGATACATGTGGACGAGGAACACGCGATCGAATGACTGCGCAGGCAGCATCGGATTTTCGGGCGCGCCAAGCTTCACCGCGACATTGTCCAGGTTCTCGCGCTGGACACGGTCCGTGAGAGCATCCCGCACCTGCGGCATGATATCCTCGGCCAGAACCCTGCCCTTCCGGCCGACCGCCGGGGCGAGCCGAATCGTGTAATAGCCCTCTCCTGCCCCAACATCGGCAACGGACATCCCCGGCCTCAGCGCCGCGTCCTCCATCACTTCTTCGGCCTCGCCCACCCGATCGCGCGCATCTTCGGTCGAGAAGGCTTCACCCACGATCGGCGCAACGTCGCGGTGAGCAGGTGGAAAGCGCGGCTGGCTCGGCTCCGCTCGGCAGGAAGAAAGCGCGACGAGCGCGGTCGCGAGTAGAAGCGCTCTATTCGACATCCTCAACCTCGACGGTCTCGCCCGTAACCCGCTGCGACAGCGCCGCGGCCATGAAACGGTCGAGATCACCATCAAGCACGTCACTCGGCGACGTCGAGGTGACGCCCGTGCGGAGGTCCTTCACCAGCTGGTACGGCTGCAGCACGTAGGACCGGATCTGGTGCCCCCAGCCGATGTCGGTCTTCGCGGCATTGGCGGCATTCGCCTCGGCTTCGCGTTTCTGAAGCTCGGCCTCGTACAGCCGCGCTTTCAGCTGCTTCATCGCGGACGCCCGGTTCTTGTGCTGAGAGCGCTCGTTCTGGCAGGCGACGACGATGCCCGTCGGGATGTGCGTGATCCGAACAGCGCTGTCGGTCGTGTTCACGTGCTGCCCGCCCGCCCCAGACGAACGATAGGTGTCGATCCGGAGGTCCTTCTCCTCGACCTGCACGTCGATGTCCTCGTCGACTTCCGGATAGACCCAGACGCTCGAAAAGCTCGTGTGGCGACGCGCGTTCGCATCGTACGGGCTGATGCGCACGAGCCGATGGACGCCGCTTTCGACCTTCAGGTTTCCGTAGGCGTTGGGCCCCTTGATCAACAACGTCGAGGATTTGATGCCGGCCTGCTCGCCATAATGATGGTCGATCAGCTCGACCTTGAAGCCGTGACGCTCGCCCCAGCGCGAGTACATGCGCTGAAGCATGCCGGCCCAATCCTGGCTTTCCGTGCCCCCCGCTCCGGCGTTGATCTCCACATAAGCGTTATTCGCATCCGCTTCGCCGGCCAGCAGCGCCGCAACCTTGTCGCGCTCAGCTCGCTCGGCCAGCTCGGCGAGGCTTCGTACGCCGTCGTCGACCAGCGCTTCGTCACCTTCGCTCTCGGCAAGCTCGATCAGTTCGGCCGTGTCGGACAGTTCCCGCTCGATCGCTCGCGTGGCGCCGATTGCCTGCTCGAGCCGCTGGCGCTCGCGCATGAGCTCCTGCGCCGCCTTGGGGTCGTCCCAGAGCGCCGAATCTTCGACCTTGGCGTTGAGCTCGTCGAGACGCTTGTTGGCGCGGTCCCAGCCGAGGAACCGGCGCAGCAGCGCGGTCGCGGCATTGATCTGATCGATATGAGCCTGCGCTTCGGCGCGCATTGTGAAACCCTTGGTAAGCCTAGTTGCGAACAGCCCTATTAGAGCGTGTTCTGCGTTGGCAAGCCAGTCGGCTGTGGCGGGGGCTCGCTCACCGTTGCCGCCGTGTCGGCTTGGCGCCGTTCCGCCTCACGCTGCTGAAGCGCTGCCTGATAGGCTTGCTGCAACCGTTCCTGCTGCTGCTGCTGGTTGTAGGGATCCCCGGCGCTCGCGGTATAGGTTCTTCGCGGCTCCGTCTGAGGCTGGAACGCTTCCCAGATAACCGACGCTTTAGGATCGTTGTCGGTTGGGAAGACCCCGAAGACCGCCTTTCCGCTCGCCCGGTCGATTCGGACCCAACGGATGCCGGGCGGCGCCACGAACGGAGTCTTGGGCTGATCCTTGAGAGCGGTCAGCGCCCATTCCTTCCAGATCGGGGCGGAGATTCGACCGCCCTGCGCCCAGCCGCCGAGCGGCTTGGGCTGATCGTAGCCAAGATAGACCCCCGCGACGATGTCGGGGGTGCCGCCGACGAACCAGACGTTGGTCGGACCGTTGGTCGTCCCGGTCTTGCCGAACAGCGGACGATTGAGATCCCGCAGGACGGTGGCGGTGCCGCGCTGGATCACGCCTTCCATGATGTGGACCATCTGGAACGCCGCCATCGGATCGAGCAGCTGGCGCGTCCGGTTGGGCGGACGCGGCATCGACTTGCCGTCCCAGTCGGGCGCGTTGCAATTGCCCATCACAGCACAGCGATTGTCGGTTCGATAGATGACCTTGCCAGTGCGATCCTGCACATAATCGATGGTCGAGGGCTTCACCGATCGACCCTGGTTGGCAAGGATCGCATAGGCATTCGTCAGCTTCAGCACGGTGGTGTCGCCGGCGCCGAGCGCGAATGAAAGATAGTTCCCGTAATCGCCGACACCGAGCTTGCGCGCCGTATCGGTGATCTTCGGCATGCCGACGGTGGATGCCGCGCGGACCGTCATCAGGTTGCGCGACTGCTCGACGCCCCATCGCATGGTGTGCGGCCCGGCCGACCTGCGATCGAAGTTGACGAAGCATTTGTTGCCGAGACCGGCGCCCTGATAGACGCAGAACGGCGCGTCCTCCTCAATGGTCGCTGGCGTGAAGCCGTTCTCGAGCGCGGTCACGTAGACGATCGGCTTGAACGCGGACCCCGGCTGGCGAAGCGCCTGCACCGCGCGGTTGTAGCTCGATCCGAGGACGTCGAAGCCGCCCTGCATGGCGAGGATGCGTCCGGTATGAACCTCCTCGACCAACATGCCGCCCGAGACGACCGGTACCGATTTTAGCTGCCAGCTGCCTGGGGAGATCTGCTTGACGATGATCACCATGCCCGGACGCAAGGCGTCGAAGGCGGCGCCGCCCTCGCCGCGAACCGGCATCGAAGCGGCGGACGCAGGCAGCGTACCCGTCGATCCATTGGAGAAGCCGATTGTCGCCTGGCCTTCACCCTTCGAGAGCACGACCGCCTTCTTCCAGTCGGGATAGCCGGTGCCAACCGGCGCCCGGTCGAGCTGCCCGGCCCAGTCGCCCTTCTGCAGGTCGATCTTCATCCCGAGGTCTTTCCAACCTCGGCCGCCGTCGAACTTGACGAGGCCGTCGCGCAGAGCCTGCGCCGCCGCGTCCTGCATCGCCGGGTTCATCGACGATCGAACCCACAGGCCGCCGCCATAGAGGCTGTTCGCGCCGTCCTTCGGTTCGGCCCCGAACTGCTTGATCAGCGAGCGGCGAACTTCCTCCATGAAGTAGCCGCCCTGCTGCTGGAACTTCTCGTTGCTGCCGTAGCGGATCGTACCGAGCGGCATGGCGGCCGCGGACTTCCATTGATCCTCGGTGATGTAGCCGTTGCGATACATCTCGCGCAGAACATAGTTGCGGCGATCGAGTGCCTTTTGCGTGGCCCGCACCGGGTCGTAGTTGGATGGCGCCTTCGGAAGGACCGCCAGATAGGCTGCATCGGGGAGTGTGAGCTCGTTCACGTCCTTGTCGAAATAGGCGCGCGATGCGGCCTGGATGCCGTAGGCGTTCCGGCCGAGGAAGATGGAATTGAGGTAGATCTCTAGGATCTGCTGCTTGCTGAGGGTCGATTCGAGGCGAAAGGCGAGGATCGCCTCGCGCGCCTTGCGGCCGACGTTATAGCTCGAGTCCTGCAGCAGATACTTGGCCACCTGCTGGGTGATCGTCGACCCGCCCTTGGCACGGCCCCCCCCGGTGACCGTTTTCAGGCTGTAGTCGAAAACCGCCCCGATCAGGCCGCCGACGTCGATGCCGTGATGTTCGAAGAAATTCTTGTCCTCGGCGGAAATGAAAGCGCGCACTACGAGCGGCGGGATCTCGTCGTAGGCCAGATCGACGCGCCGTTCGCGAGCGAATGTCTGGATGGGCGTTCCATCATAGCCGCGGACGTTGGTCGGAAGCGGCGGCTGATAAGCGAGCAGGGTTTGCGACGAGGGCAACCCGCTCGCGAAATAGATCCACATGGCCGCGAACAGGGTGAATAGCCCTGCGAAAGCCCAGGTGATCCAGCGGACCCAGCGCCGCTGCCACCACGGATCGATCCGGTCGTGCACCCTCCGGTTGAAGGCGACGAGATCGGGCAGAGGCCATTCGGGAACGTTCAGGCGCTCGAACTTCATTCGGCGGCGGTCCTAGCCCGTTCGAAAGGCGGCGGAAAGGCGCTTAATGTCGCGAGTGGGCTGCGACATCGGCCTCGATCGCCTGGGCGAGCGCCAGGACGATCTCCGAACGATGTTTCGGATCGCGCAGCAGGGCTTCGTCATCCACGTTGCTGAGATAGCCTGCCTCGAACAGGACTGCTGGAGCTTCGGCCCGACGAAGCACGTGAAAGGCCGCGAAGCGGTGCGGTTCGGGACGCATCTCGAAACGGCCGGCGGACCGCTTGACCAGCCTGGTGGCGAGGTCCGCCGAAGAACTCATCTGCGAGCGCATCGCCAGTTCGGACAGAATCGAATCGACCGATCCGTTGGCAATGCCCGAAACCGCTGCGCCGTTCTGCGCCGCGGCCAGGTGGGCGGCCTCGGCATCCGACGCTACGTCGGACAAGGAGTAGACGCTCGCTCCGCGGGCCAGCGGATTTGGCGCGCTATCCACATGGATCGACACGAACATTGCGGCGTCTAGCCGCCGCGCGATGGCGGCGCGATCCTCGAGGGTCACATACTGGTCGCCGCCGCGCGTGAGAGCGATTCGGACTCGTCCGCGCTCGACGAGCTTGTCGCGAAGTTCCTTCGAAAGGACGAGCGTGAGGTCCTTCTCGACGATCTGGCCGGAGACGCTTCGAGCTCCGGGATCCCGACCGCCATGCCCCGCGTCGATCACCACGATCGGTCGCCCCCGTGCGGTCGGCGCTCCATAGATTCGGTCGTTCGCCGCTGGCGGAAGTTCGAGGGTCAGACTCCCCTTGCCGGCCGACGCCCCCGACGTTTCCGTGGAGGCAGCGCCGCTACCGCTCGATCCGACGGCGACCGCGATCGCCGTCACTGCGAGCAATGCCGCCGCAGCGCCTGCGTAGGTCGTCCTGTTCGTCAGAGAGAAGTTCACAAAGCTCCCACAAGCCGTTGCGTCACAGATGCTTATCACGCGCGGATGGTTAATGCGAAACTAGGACTAACGAATGGGGGGAGGAACTCCCATATCCGTCCAATCGCCGCTGCCGACCAACTGTTGCGGCGCGGACTCGGGGATGCTAACCCCAAACCGATCTCCGGTTTTCGCCGGAAATCTGCGCCGCGACCAGTGCAAGAGTCAGCGG
>JBKPJK010000069.1:0-5998 GCA_046730635.1 Pseudomonadota bacterium
GCCCGAGACGGCGACCAACAAGACGATCTGGCTCCGTCCAGAGCCCGAAGCGGCCAGCAAGAAGGACGGCAGCATCTATCGCTACGATCGGGCCGGTTTGCTGGTCGCGCTGAAGTCGGCCAGCTCAGGGAGGGCAAAGTGAACGAGCTTCTGCTGGTGGTAACGATCGCTGGCGAACGGGTAGCGATCCCGGCGGCCGCTGTGGAATCCGTGGTCGAGCTCGATGCGTTGATCCCGGTCCCGCGCGCCGCTCCGCATATTGCCGGCTTGTCCGCATTGCGGAGCCGCGTCCTGACGGTTGTCGACTGCATGCGCTCGCTGGAGCTCGGCGAGACCGATTGCTCCGACGGCATCCGCGAGGCCGCGGTCGTGGAGCTGGATGGCCATCATTACGCGCTGATCGTCGATCTCGTCGAAGACGTCGTCGAATCCGCGTCCGATCCCCAACCGGTTCGCGCCGCGATGGGCGATGGTTGGGAGCGCGTGTCCCGGGGCATGGTGGAGACGGAGACCGGACCGCTCCTGCTCGTCGATGTCGGAGCCCTGATTGCCGGCGCCGAAGTCAAGGCTGCAGCTTAAGTTATTCGTTACCCTTAGCGTTTAATGACCTACCTCATTGAAGCGGGAATTCCAGGCATGAAAAGCTGTTTGATCGTCGATGACTCCAAGGTGATCCGCAAGGTTGCGCGACACATACTCGAGACGCTCGAATTCGAGGTCGAGGAAGCGGGCGACGGTCAGGAAGCCCTGTCGCGTTGCGAAGCGAAGATGCCCGACGTGGTCCTGCTCGACTGGAATATGCCCGTGATGAGCGGCATGGAGTTCCTGAAGATGCTTCGGCAGCGCGGCCATTCGGACCAGCCGAAGGTGGTTTTCTGCACGACCGAGAACGACATGGCGCATATTCGCGCAGCACTGGAAGCCGGTGCCGACGAATATGTGATGAAGCCGTTCGACCGCGAGACGCTGCACATCAAGCTTCAGCTCGTCGGCGTCGCCTGAGTCTCTGACCATGGAGCGGGCGCTCGCCAGATCGCGGGACCGCCTCCAGGACCCGCGCACATCCCGCAGACGCATCCGTTTGATGCTCGTGGACGATTCGACGGTCGCCCGGGCAGTCCTGTCGCGCATGATCGAAAGCGATCCTGCGTTTGAGATCTGCGCCGTTGCGGGAACCGCCGAGGATGCGATCGAAGCGCTCGATCAGGTGCGCGTCGACATCGTCATCCTCGACCTCGAGATGCCGGGTGCCGGCGGTCTGAAATCGATCCCGCGGATCATCGCTGCCGCTGCGGGCGCCAAGGTGATGATCGTCTCCTCGCTTGCCGAGGAGGGCGCGGAGCAAACGGTCGCGGCTCTCGCACTCGGAGCGGCCGACACGTTGCCGAAGCCTGGGGCAGGTCGCTTCTACGGCCGCTTCTCCGAGATCCTCCTGGCGAAACTCAAGGCCCTCGGCTACGCATCCGCGCCGCCGCCGGAGCCGGCGAGGCCCGTCCCTGGCGCGCAGCCGCTGCTCCGCCCGATGCCGGCAGATCCGATCGACGTGTTGGCAGTCGGCGCTTCGACCGGCGGCATCCATGCCCTCGGAGTCCTCTTTCAGGCGCTACCGAGGCGGATCGGCGTGCCGATCCTCGTGACTCAGCACCTTCCGACCTTGTTCATGCCGGTGTTCGCCCGGCAGCTCGGAGCCGTCGCGCACCGCGAATGCGTCGTCGCCGAGGACGGGGCCATCCTGCAAGCCGACCGAATTCTCGTCGCACCCGGAGACGCTCATCTGACCGTCGAACCGGGCGATCGAGGAACGGTCGTTCGGCTCACGCGAGGGCGGAGTCTCAGCGGCTGCATGCCTTCGCTGGACCCGATGTTCGCTTCGATCGGGGCCGTATTCGGCGAAGGCGCTCTCGGCGTCGTTCTGACCGGAATGGGGCGCGACGGAGTCGAAGGGGCAGGGCGCATGGTCGCGTGCGGCGGCGCAGTCATTGCACAGGATGAAGCCACCTGCGCGGTGTGGGGAATGCCGCGCGCGGTGCTCGAGGCGGGGCTCGCCTGCGCGGTGCTCCCGCCCGAGAAGATCGCGCGGCGTATTAGTGGGCGTACCGAGGAGCAGGCGACTTGCAGATAAGTGACAGCTCGAGCCGCATCCTCGCGGGTCTGCTCGAGGCGCGTACCGGACAGCAGCTGACAATGAGCCGCCGCTGGCGGATTGAAACCGCACTGTCCTCGCTCCTGCGCGAGCGCGGCATCGGCACACTCGACGAACTCATCACGATCCTGGTGATGGGGAAGGAGCCTAGTTTGTCGCAAAAGGTGGTCGAGGCACTGCTCAACAACGAGACCTATTTCTTCCGCGATCGCGCCCCGTTCGATCTGCTCCAGCGCCATGCCTTGCCGGAGCTCGCCAAGGCTCGGCACGCGAGCAAGCGTTTGCGCATCTGGTCCGCGGGTTGCTCGACCGGTCAGGAGACCTACTCCCTCGCGATGTTGTTCGCCGAGGAGCCGCAGAAGTGGGCAGGGTGGACGATCGATATTTTGGGTACCGACGTTTCGACGTCCTGCGTCGATCGCGCGCGGCATGGCATCTACAGTCAATTCGAGGTGCAGCGTGGCCTCGGCATCAACCAGATGATCAAGTGGTTCGAGGAATGCGCAGACGGCTGGCGCGCCGTCGAGCCGCTGCGCAGGCCCGTGCGCTTCCAGGTCCACAATCTGCTCGAGCCGCCTCCCCATCCAGGCGGGTTCGACATCGTTCTTTGCCGCAACGTCCTTCTGTACTTGAACCCCGAAAAGAAAACTCTCGCCTTCGACCGCATTGCAGGCTCGATGGCCGAAGACGGGTGGCTGATGCTTGGTGCCGGCGAGACCGTGATCGGCCAGACCAACAAGCTCGGTGCCGACATCAGCGCTCGCGGCCTGTACCGCCTCATCGGCGACGGTGCTCGCGTGGAAAAACGCGGCGGTCCTGATCGTAGAGCCGCTGCCGGGGGTTGACCCAACGGCCGTAGCTGTGCGCCATTGCGCACGTGGAATTCGAGTTCATCGACCGGCCATCGCCGAACTTCGACGAGCGGCAGCTGCCGATCTCCATGATCGTGCTTCACTACACGGGCATGCCGGACGCGCAGGGCGCGCTCGACCGGCTTACGTCCCCCGAGGCCAAGGTCTCGTGCCATTATTTCGTCGACGAGGATGGGAAGATCTACCGGCTGGTCGATGAGGCCCATCGCGCCTGGCACGCAGGCAAGTCCCGCTGGCGCGGGATTACGGACATCAATTCGGCCAGCATCGGCATCGAGATCGTCAACCCCGGTCACGAGTTCGGATATCGGGCGTTTCCCGACGAGCAGATGGCCTCGGTGATCCCGCTGGTCGCGGACATCAAGGAGCGCCACGGGATTGGCCGCGGCGACGTGGTGGGTCACTCCGACGTGGCACCTGCCAGGAAGGAAGATCCCGGCGAGCTGTTTCCCTGGGATGCGCTCGCGAAGCGCAGGCTCGCTTTGCCCAGCCCGACGCGCGACTTGATCGATCCTTACTGGACGGACGCCGGCTTCCTCCTAGCGCTCGAACGGTTCGGCTACGACGTCACCGACCCTCAAAAAGCGGTCATCGCGTTCCAGCGCCGCTTTCGGCCGGACCTCATCGACGGTGTCATCGACGGCGAATGCCGGGCCAAGCTGCTTGCGTTGCTGCTGCCGCGACCGCAGTAAGTCGATCCCGTCTGTGCGGACGGCGACATGCAAGCGAATGGATGAGAACGGGGTCCTTCCACTTCCTCCACTTCGTCGGAATTCGGTGTGCCCTTCGCTGCCTGAAAGGTCTGGGCCCTGAATTCAGGAGCAAAGCCATGAATCGGCAGCTGTAGGAAAGGTTTTTGTTTGGTGGCCGAATGTTGCGTCCGCGACATCGCGTCCTCGCTCGCCTACGAATGCAGAGTCAGGCGAGCGTGTCGGTCCTTTTCGGGCCGCGGCAGTTTTCGGTCAGATAATCGATCAAATCGTCCATCGCGGCATAATCGGCGGAATATATCAAAGAGCGGCTCCGCCGCTCCTGCTTAATGAGGCCGGCCTTCATCAATTGGGCCAGATGGAAGGACAATGACGAGCTCGGAATGCCGAGCGCGTTGGCCAGCGTTCCCGCGGACAGGCCTCCTTCGCCAGTTTGAACAAGCAGCCGAAAAAGCGCGAGCCTATTCTCTTGGGCGAGCGCCCCAAGAGCGGCTACTGCTGCGTCCATTCCCGTCACCTGAAATTCGCCCAACGAGGAGGCTTCTGCGGAGAGGCGATGTCCGGCGGAAGCGTGGTTACCTTACGCCGGATCCAGCGAGCAATTCTACCAAGCAATCGCATGGGCAACTCCTTCCCGCCGCGATGTAAGCGGCAGGAAGCGTCGATACAACGACTATTCCAGAAGCATCGAAATGAAGGTTGGCCGGCTTCGCTGCTGTGCGCCCAAGAGTAAACCCGTGCGGGGCCGCGCCTTTGCTCGGGCCTTTCGCGGCGTCTTTGCGGGAGAGTCCGGATGTTCGCCGTGTCGGCTGGCGAGTAACCGTCCTTGCGATGGAGGTGTGAAATGACGCGCACCCTAAATCGCATATTTCGACTGATCGCCCTCCTGGCTCTCGTCGCCGGAGCGTCGCAGGCATCTGATGCCCGGGGAGGAGGGCGGGGCGGCGGCGGCGGCAGGGCGACGACGCATGCCCGAAGTGGCGGTGGAGGCGCTCATCGAGCGGCGAGCGCCAGCCGCGGGGGCGGGAGTCGCCAGAGCGCGAGTAGGTCACGCAGTTCCAGCCGTCAGCACGCCAATGCCAGTAGCGGCAGCCGTCGGTCGACCCACAATGCGACGGCGCACCGGGGCGGAAGTCGAAGTGCCAACGCCAAGAATCGAACTGCCAGCCGCAGCGGCAACGTGAACCGGAACACGAACGTAAACCGGAATGTGAATCGAAACACGAATGTGAACCGCAACGTGAACCGGAACACGTACGTGAATCGCAACGTCGGTGTGAGCCGGAACTGGAATGGCAATTACTGGGGCGGTGCGCGGGTCCATGCCGGATATTATGCGTGGCCGCGCGGCTATGGTTACGTGCGGCGCTCGGTCGGCTGGGTCATGCCGCGTCCGTTCCTGGCAGCCTCTTATTATTACACGGGCTGGGCGGCATTGGGGCTAGTTGCGCCGATGGCGGGCTATCAGTGGATCCGCTACGGACCCGACCTCTTCCTGGTGGACATCGCCACCGGCGACGTCGTCGACGTCCGTTACGGCGTTTTTGGGTAACCGGACGCGCGTTCGCTTCGACAAATCGATTGTTGACGGTCAGGTCGCTCACTGTTCGCGAGCCGACGATTCGGCCTGTGCCGGGCCCCACTCGCCGCAAAAGCGGTAATCTGGCCGGGACGACAGGCTAACTGGCACAACACACGTGCCTGCCCTATATCGGCCCCGCCAGAGGGCCGGGCGGCCGCGGTGGAGCTTGCTCCAACGAGGAAAGTCCGGGCTCCACGGAACTGCGGTGCCGGGTAACGCCCGGCGGTGCGCCATCAGCTCCGGCGAAGGCGTATCAGGGACAGTGCCACAGAAAGGATACCGCCGGGTTTCGGCCCGGTAAGGTCGAAAGGGTGCGGCAAGAGCGCACCGCGGTCGCGGCAACGGGGCCGGCACGGTAAACCCCACCGGGTGCAAGACCGAATAGGGGCGCCAAATGAGCCTGGTTCCGGCTCGGCGCCCGGGTTGGTTGCTTGAGGGGCGGGGCAACCCGTCTCCTAGAGGAATGGCCGCACAGTCACGCCGTTAAGGTGTGGCGGACAGAACCCGGCTTACAGGCCCTCTGGCAATTTGATCGATTCGCGCGCTCGCCATTCGGGGGGCGGCACCCTAAACCGCAGGAAGCTATGGCTCGGCAGAAGAGATCGGACGATTGGGGATTCCCGCGCTGGCGCTCTTACGGCGACAAGGGTCGTCACGCGGCTAGGGTCCGCCTGTGCGATCGCGAGGGCTG
>JBKPJK010000070.1:0-8306 GCA_046730635.1 Pseudomonadota bacterium
GTTTACGGGCGGTTGGTCGAGCCGAGCGAGGTCGTCGAACAGCTCGCCGCGGTGACACTCGAGGATATCAGGGGGGCGGGCGAAAAGATGCTCGGCGGTCCGCGCGCGACCGCGACCATTGGCGTCCCCGCCGTTCGCGCCGCATGACGGATTTGACGACGATTGTCGCCGAGCCGTGGGCCGACTGGGGCCTGATCGACTGCGGCAACGGGCAAAAGCTGGAGCGCTACGGGCGTTACCGGGTGTCCCGGCCGGAACCGCAGGCGATGTGGGCGCCGTCGGGCAACGGCTGGGACCCTGACGCGACCTTCGTACCCGGCTCCGACGAGGAAGGCGGCGGGCGCTGGATCCAGCACCGACCAGTGCCGCGGCATTGGGATCTGGCGCGCGGCGACGTGCATTTCCATGCTTCGCTGACCCCGTTCCGCCATCTCGGATTCTTCCCGGACATGGCGCCGCAGTGGGATTGGATGCGGCAGCGTTCGGCCGACGCAGAGGTCCTCAACCTGTTCGGCTACACTGGAGTCGGGTCACTGCTGTTGAGCGATGCCGGTGCGCGGCTGGTTCATGTGGACGCGTCGAAGAAGTCGGTCGAGCAGGGCAAGGAGAATGCGCGGCTCTCCGGCGTGGACGATCGTCCGATCCGCTGGATCGTCGACGACGCTTCGAAGTTCACCGCTCGAGAGGTCCGGCGTGGTCGAAGGTACGACGGGATCCTGCTCGACCCTCCGAAGTTTGGGCGCGGACCGACCGGGGAGGTCTGGCGGCTCGAGGAAAACCTCGCGCCGTTGCTCACGGATTGCGGCAGGCTTCTCGACGCAGACAGCCGCTTCCTCGTCCTCACCGTCTATGCCGTGCGCATGTCGGCGCTGGCGATCGGTGAGCTTGTTAGACAGAGCCTGAGCCATCTCGGCGGGCGAGTGGAAATGGGCGAGATGGCGGTGCGTGAGGAGGCGCGCGGAATCCTCCTTCCAACGGCAATCTTCGCGAGATGGTCGAGGGACTAGGTTCGGGAAGCTCGAAAAGCCGCGGCGGCGACGAACGGACTTCCCGCGGTCAGCAGAAGCGACACGGCTGCCTCGAGCATCAATGCCGATGAATTCCCATCGGCCGCCGCTGCTGCCCCGAAGATCAGCAGTGGCACCGCGAGGGGTAAAAGCAGCAACCCGGCAAGCGACCCCGCCCGGGGCAATCCTGCCGTGACTGCGGCGACCGCGATCGCAAGGCCCGCCAGGCCGGGCGTTCCAACGGCCAGCGCCACTTCCGCGCCAACGAAGGTTGGACCATGCAACGCGAGCAAGGCTGCGCCGGGTACGGCTGCGATCAAGAGCAAGGGCCCGAACGTGAGCCAGTGCGCGACGATCTTAGCCGCCGCGACCGCCTCATCCGCGACTCCGTGAAGCATCAGTTGATCGAGAACTCCATTCGCGCGGTCAGGTTCGACCAACCGCTCGATCGGCAGCAGGGCGGCCGTCAGAGCCGCGATCCAGAGCACTCCCGCACCGACGCGGCTGAGAAGCTTGGCATCGGGACCGACGGCGAACGGCATCAACGCCACCACGAGTACGAAGAAGGCGATCGGAAGCCACGACGTGCCGGTGAATCCCCGCCGAACGTCCCGGGCGATCAGGCGGGCGATCATCGGCCGAGCTCCAGCTGACGCCAGTGGCCGGCGAGTGCCTGATGCGATGCAGCGACGATCGCCCCTCCCTCGCCAAGATGATCGTCGATCAACCGTGAAAGTCGCGCAATACCGTCCGTGTCGAGCGCGTTGAGAGGTTCGTCGAGAAGCCAGAGGGCCGCGTTTGATGCGGCCACGCGAGCGAGCGTTGCCCGCTTTGCCTGACCCGACGACAGATAGCGCACTGGGACGTCCGCCAAAAGCGTGACGCCAAGCGCGTCCATTGCAGGCTCCGTTGGGCCGCCCCAGAAGCCTAGCGCACGTTTCAACGGCAATTCGCGATCAAGCGCCAAGTTGTCGTCCGCGAGCGCAAGCGATGGGCGCTGGATCCGGCCACGATCCGCTCGCAGCAGTCCCGCCGCAAGGCGGATCAGGCTCGACTTGCCGCTCCCGTTCGGTCCGGCGACCTGCAAGGCCTCGCCCGGCCTAAGCTCGAAGTCGAGCCCCTCGAACAGCAGCCGTCCGCCTCGCCGCAATGACACGTCTTCGAAACGGAGGAGAACGGTCACCCGACGCTGTCCTCGAGCGCGTGCATATCGGCGTCGCTGAGGCCGAAATGATGACCGATCTCGTGGATCAGCACATGCGCGACGAGATGCTCCAGCGTCTCGTCGCTGGCCGCCCATTCGTCCAGGATGGATCGCCGGAACAGCCGAACCCGTTCGGGCAGCGTGCCGGACTGCTCCACGCTGCGCTCCGTCAGCGGAATGCCCTCATAGACCCCGCTCAAAGCGAACGGATCATCGATGCCGAGGGAATCTAGAGTGTGGTCGTCCGCGAAATCCTCGACCAGGAGCACAATGTCGCCGATGCTCTCGCTGAACGGCGCGGGCAGTGCCACGAGGGTTCGTCGAGCGATGTCCTCGATCTCTTCGGCGGACGGTGGGGGACCGAAGTTGCGCATTTCCGCCGCATAGGGGTTGGTCGCCGCGGGCTGCAACCTGCGGCGATCCTTGCTCCGGCCAAGCTCCTTCCGTAGAGGGTCCGCTTTCCGGGATCATGCGGAGCGGTGGCCGAGTGGTCGAAGGCGCTCGCCTGGAAAGTGAGTATACGGCAAAACCGTATCGAGGGTTCGAATCCCTCCCGCTCCGCCAACTGGCCTCGCGACGGGCTGGCGAAACGCTCAAAATCGCGCGTTACGAGACTTGGCCACGCTCGGCCAGGAAATCGAGGAGGGCCCGGACGCGCGAGGGCAGTGGGCCGCCTTGACCGATGTAAACGGCATGAAAGTCCTCGCGGTCGCCGGGATTGAGATGCTCGAGGACCGGAACGAGGCGGCCCGCACGAATATCGGCTTGGACCGTAAAGCTGGTGAGCCGCGCGAGACCGACCCCAGCGAGCGCGAGGCGCCGCAGCGCTTCCCCGTCGCTCACCTGCACGCGCCCCGCCGGCGGGACCATGGTGATCGCGCCATCTTCCTCCATCGGCCAGCCCTCCACAGAACGCACATATCCGAATCCGAGTCGGGTGTGCCGCTCCAGATCCCCGATTGTCGTCGGCTCCCCCAACCGGGTGATATACGAAGGACTGGCAACCACAGTCATGCTTGCCGAGCCGAGCTTTCTTGCGATCAAACTGGAACTCTCCAGTGGGCCGGCGCGCACCGCCACGTCCGTTCGTTCGGCCAGAAGATCCACGACAGCGTCGGTCTGGACGATATCTAGCGCGACACTTGGATAGCGATCCAGGAACTCGGGCAGGACGGGATAAAGGACGTGCGTTGCATAGGATGCGCTGGTGTTCAGCCGGACCCGGCCGACGGGTTCCTCTCCGGCGGCGGCGCTCCGCTCCGCTTCGTTGATATCGGCGAGGATTCGCGCCGCTTTTTCATAGAACGAGCATCCCTCGGGGGTGAGCTGGAAGGCGCGCGTGGAGCGATTCAGAAGCCTTGCACCGAGGCGGGCCTCAAGCCGCGCGACGAGTTTGCTCACAGCCGACGGGGTCATCCGGGATGCGCGCGCAGCCGCCGAGAAGCCCCCACGTTCGACGACACAGACGAACACCTCCATTTCTGCCGCGCGATTGATGCCGGTCCGGGGCATTATCCTTCAAGTCACAAATGTTGTTCCATTCGGCATTCTATATCACCTCATCGGCGACATCTATCTCCTGCGCCATGCCAAAGATCGCGGGACAGAACAGGCCCTGGGCACTCTACGCTTTGACGGCCGGAGCCTTCGGGATTGGCGTCACCGAATTCGTCATTATGGGCCTCTTGCTCGAGGTCAGCACCGATATCGGCGTTTCCGTGACGGCAGCTGGGACTCTGATTTCCGGATACGCGATCGGCGTCGCCGTCGGGGCGCCGCTGCTTACGGTTTTCACCGCCCGTTGGCCGCGCAAGCGCGTGCTGCTCGCACTGATGGCCATTTTCATCGTCGGCAACGCGAGTTGCGCCCTCGCGCCGGGTTACGGCTATCTGATGACCGCGCGAATCTTGACCGCGCTGGCGCACGGAACCTTCTTCGGCGTCGGGTCGGTCGTGGCGACGAGCCTGGTGGCCGACGACCGCAAGGCATCGGCGATCGCGATGATGTTCACCGGCCTCACGGTCGCAAATTTGGTCGGCGTGCCCATCGGAACCTTGATCGGGCAGCATCTTGGCTGGCGCGCCACCTTCTGGGCGGTCACGCTTGCCGGGCTTGTCGCGTTGGTTGCCATCGCCGGTCTCGTGCCGAACTCCGGTCAACAAGAAGAAGCCGCAGATTGGCGACAGGACTTGCGTGCCGTCCTTCGTGCGCCGCTGCTACTCTCACTGTTCACGACGATCCTCGGCTTTGCCGGAGTGTTCGCGGTCTTCACTTATATCGCGCCAATCCTGGTCGACGTCGCGAAGTTTCCTGAGGCCGCCGTTTCCCCCATTCTGCTGGTATTCGGGGGTGGACTGGTCGTCGGCAACATCATCGGCGGCAAGCTTGCCGACCACGCCCTTGCGCCGGCGCTTTTCGGAACGCTAGGAGCGCTCGCCCTGGTGCTTGCATTGATGAGCCCGGCCCTGAGCTCGCGGGGCTTGATGGTTCTTCTGACAGGATTGCTCGGTGCGACCGGCTTCGCGACCGTCGCACCGCTCCAGATGTCGGTGCTCGGCAAAGCCGATGTCGGCCGCGATCTTGCGTCCTCCTTGAACATCGCGGCCTTCAACATCGGCAACGCAATCGGCGCATGGACCGGAGGGATCGTCATCGATCGAGGGCCCGGGCTCGCTTTCGTGCCGCTCGTCGCCGCGCTGTTTCCGGTTGCTGCGGTCGGAATTGCTACGCTCGCCGCGATCACTCCCGGCCCGCGTTCGGAGATACCACTCCTCAGCCATTCGAGATCCGGGTCGAATGCCAATACATAGCTGCTCTCCCGTTTCGCGCGTGCCTCCCCGCGACACGGCTCGCACCCGCCGGTTGGTGGCGATGCTGGCATTGTATTGGTTGCTGCTCGGCTCGGTCCCGGCTTCGGCGGCAAGTTGGGTCGGGACCTGGACCGCGAGCCCGCAACCGACATGGAGCCAGGACTTCGCATTCCCAACAAAGATCCCTGAGACGGTGCGCGACCAGACGTTTCGGCAAGTCGTAAAGATCAGTCTCGGCGGATCCCGCTTCCGATTCCTCTTCTCCAATGCTTACGGCGACAAACCGCTGACAATCGGTGCTGCGAGCGTTGCCGTCGCGTGCCAGCGCTGCAGAGCGTTTACAGGGAGCATCCGCAAGATCACGTTCGGCGGTCGCGACAGCATTGTCATACCGCCCGGCGCCCCAGCCATCAGCGATCCGGTCGCCCTGCGGGTCTCGTCCCAAGCGCATCTTTTCATCTCGACCTATCTGCCTCGCGAGACCGAGCTCAAAACGTTCCATTGGGATGGACGCCAAACAGCCTCGTTCGGCCCGGGCGATCTCACGCGCTCGATCGAGTTTCCAAGGGGAGCAAAGACCGACGCTCGCATCCTGCTCAGCGAAGTGCTGGTCGATGCCCCGAACAGTGGCTCGGTGGTCGTGCTTGGCGATTAAATCACCGACGGCAACGGAGCAACGGTCGATGCAGACACTCGCTGGCCGGATTTCCTGGCCAAACGGCTGCTCCCGTACCAGGTCACAGTCCTCAACGCGGGCATTTCCGGCGCGCGGCTGCTTCAGGAGAAGATGGGCGCCAGCGCCGCTGCACGGCTGGATCGCGACGTATTCGCCCAGCCGAACGTCAAGGCCGTGATCCTCCTTATCGGCATCAACGACATTGCGTGGCCCGGCACCGCATTCGCGCCGCACCAGACGCGTCCGAGCGTGGAGGCCATGATTGCGGGATATAAGCAGTTCGTTGCACTCGCCCATGCCCACAATATTCGTGTCTTCGGAGGGACGCTTACGCCGTTCGAGGGAGCGCTACCCGGCACCCCGCTCGCGAATTATTATGATGCGGAGAAAGATGCGCTCCGGCAGCGCGTCAATCGCTGGCTGAGGACCGGCACGGTTTTCGACGGGCTTGTCGATTTCGACCGCATCCTCCGTGACCGGGCACATCCGGCCAGGCTCGCCCCGGCTTTCGACTCCGGCGACCATCTTCACCCTGGCGACAAAGGGAATGAGGCGATGGCGAACGCCATCGACCTGAAGGCCCTGCTCGGAGGCTACTGAGTTTGACATTCGACGCACGATCTTTCATTTTGCATTTATGCGAAATAGCGAAGCATCGCTGTTGGAGCGACTGAAGGCGGTCGCGAGCCCGATCCGGCTTTCGATCCTGGCCGACCTCAAGGCGCCGACGAAGAATTATCCGCCGCAAGTGGACGGCGACCCGCTCGTTGACGGCATCTGCGCAGACTTCATCCGGGAGCGCCTGGGAATCGCCGCGGCCACGGCTTCGCGTCACCTGACCTTGCTGGTCGACGCCGGCCTTCTCGTCCCGACACGCAAGAAGGGTTGGACCTTCTATCGACGCGACGAAGAGGCTCTCCGGCGCCTCGCGGACGACCTGTCCGTCACGCTTTAGGGATTTCCGTGCCGAGCCTCGATTATCTCCACGTCGACGTCTTCAGCTCGCGACCGTACGGCGGGAATAGCCTACCCGTGTTCTACGACGCTCCGGAACTCACGGCCGATCAGATGCTGGCAATCACGCAGGAGCTGCGGCAGTTCGAGGCAGTCTTCCTGCGTCAAAGGGACGGGGAGCGGGTCGTCTCGGCCCGCGTCTTCGATCTTTTTGAGGAGCTGCCGTTTGCGGGACATCCCCTGGTAGGTGCCGCTGCGGCGCTCGAGCATTTGCGAGGGTCTGGCTCAGGGGGCGTTTGGACACTCGACCTCTCGGGCCGTCAGATTCGAGTCGGCGTCGAGGAGCGTCAGGACGTTTTGTCGGCCACACTTGATGCGGGAACCGCGGAGTTCCTGGCCGAAACAAATGAACGGGCCACGGTGGCGCGGGCATTTTCGCTGTCTGAGGCCGAGGTCCGTGATGTGCTCCCCATGCAAGTCGTAAGCACGGGCTTGCGCTATCTCGTCGTGCCGGTTCGAGCGGGCGGCCTCGGGAACGCGCGTGTAGCGCACGATCTCGGCGCGTTGCTCGCAAGCTTCGGCGCACAGTTCGCGGTTCTGCTCGATCCGCACGCGCGCGAGATTCGGCACTGGAACAACGACGGCGTGATCGAGGATATTGCGACCGGCAGCGCAGCCGGCGTCGTGGCCGCTTATTGCGTACGGCACGGTCTTGCCTCGCCCGGCGAGACGTTCGCTCTCGCGCAGGGTCGCTTCGTCGGGCGCCCCAGCAGGATCGAGGTTCGCGTCGACGGGTCCCACGGCGAGGGGCTGTCCGTCCAAATCGGCGGCCCGGTCTCGATTGTCGGGCCGGGCACCCTGAACCACGCACCGGCAACGCTATGATCGTTCGGACGTGGAGCGGCCGCGTGCCGTCCGAGCATGGAGCAGGCTTCCACGAGCATCTTCTCGCAACGGGCGTGGCCGATTATCGCGCCCAGCCGGGCTGCGTGGATGTCCGGCTGTGGTGCTCGGATGACGGAGTGACTGCGACCTTTACGCTCGTGTCGATCTGGACGGACCTATCGGCGATCCGCGCCTATGCCGGAGATCGACCGGAGATCGCCGTGCTCTACCCTGAAGATGAGCGCTTCGGGCTCGAACCCGACCGCAACGTCCGTCACCACACTCTCTTGCTAGCCGACCCACGCGTGTCCGGATGACGGGCCCGCGCATGGTGAGCGCCGACGAGCTGCGCGCTGCGGTCGGCTTTGAACAATTGATCGAGCCGATGGCGGAGGCCTTCGCTCAATCCAGCGCCGGCGCGGCTCAGAACGGGCTCATCGTCATGTTTCCCGGCGACCGGCCCGAAGACGGCGACGTCTACGTCAAGACGGGCGTGGTGCGCGGGCAGGAGGTATATGTCGTGAAAATCGCGCCGTGGTTCGCCGACAATGCGCGCGCGGGCCGGCCTCAAGGAGGGTTCGTCGCTGTATTCGATAGCCGAACGGGGCACGCACGCGCGATCCTGAACGACGAACATTATCTTTCGGACATCCGCACCGCCGCGTCCGGGGCGGTGGCAGCGCGGCTTTTGGCGCCGGCGGTGGTCAACACGGCCGGTGTGTTGGGAACTGGCGTCCAGGCTGAGCTTCAGTGCCTCGCGCTGCATCATG
>JBKPJK010000071.1:0-1959 GCA_046730635.1 Pseudomonadota bacterium
CGCGCAGGCTGCTCTGGATGCATTGCGAGCAAGCGGTTTCGCGATCGTCAGGAATCCCGAGCGCTAAACGGCCCTGGCATCGGCCAGCGCAGATAGCGATCGTCGCGACCATGCAAAGGATGCCGCCTGCCAGCCCTCCGACCCAGATAACCACATAGGAAGCCGCAGCCATGCAAACGCGGGGAGCTATCCGAGCGCTTCTCCAAGCGAGCAGGACAAGGACGCAGATCGTCGCGAGGACTTGGAGGCTCGGATACACGTCGAAAGCGACGCGCAGGCCATTGGCAGGCGCACTTGCGAGGACAAGGAGGGCCGACGCGATTAGCGCGAAGAACCACATCGCAGCGGAAACCGCCTGAACTTGAACTCTTGAGGGCAAGCGCGATCGCTCCTGCTGCAGGCCATCCAGCAGGATCAGTGCTATCCAGCTATGGTAAAAATCGGATTACCCGGCACCCCAAAGGGATTCGGCAACGAAGATCTGTCCGTCGGAGTAGATCTTCTCCGCGAGAGGATCGTCGGCGAGACCGTAGGGCCCGTCCAGATCGACGACGTCGCACAGCTGACCAACGACGAAGCCCGGCGCCATTGCGAGGGTCGATCCGCCCATGTTTCCGACCATCAGCTGCTTGCCGAGAAGCCGTGCCGCTCGGGCAATCTTCAACGCCTCGGTTAAGCCGCCGCATTTGTCGAGCTTGATATTGATGACGTCGAAATAGTGCGCTCGTTCCTGCAGCTCGGCGAGATTCAGAATGCTTTCGTCCGCAGCAACGGGAATTCCGGGTTTCCAGCCTTCGAGGCCCGACTCTTCTCCGCGCTTCAGCGGCTGCTCGATCAGGGAAACGGAGTTTTCCCGGCACGCGGTGGCAAGCGCATCGAGGTCAGCGGGAACGAAGCCTTGGTTCGCATCGACCCCGATCCAGGCGTCAGGACGCGACGAGCGCACGACGCGCATCCGCTCCCGGTCCACATCGATGTTGCCATCGAGCTTGAGCTTGATCGATTTCGCGAACGATAGGCGCTGCACCTTCGTCTCGAGCACCGAAGGGTCGTCGGCGGGCAAGGTGAAGGTCGTGACGAGCGGCTTCGGCTTGGGCACGCCGGCAAGCTGCCACACCGGGATCCGACTCAGCCTTGCTTCGAGTTCCCACAAGGCGCAGTCGAGCGCGTTCCGGGCGCCGCAGGGTGGAAGCACCACCTGCAGGTCTTCCCGCGTCATTCCTTCTTCGATCGCGGTTCGAACCTGCTCGATCGCATCGATCATTCCATCCTGGTCGTCGCCCAGGTAATAGACACCGGCCGCTTCGCCGCGACCCACGCAATCGCGTTCCCAGATTCGCGCGACGATGGAAGGCATCGCCTCGAAAACATATCCGGTGATTCGGAACGGTTCGGCGAATCGGATTGCGGCCTTTTCGACCTGCAGGACGCGTGATGCGGTAGTGGTTGCCATGCGCACGGCATAGCAACTGAAACAGAAGTTTCAAATATAGAAACGCTACTCGGCCCCGTCGGCGCTTTCGAACAGGTGGATTCGCCGGCTGGCCGCGTCCGCCAACTGCTGAATCCCCTGACCGGCGCACACGGCAAGGACCGTGCAGGGTTCTTCGCTCGTTCGAACGTAGCCGTGCGCCATGCCGCTGTCGAAGTAGATCGAATCGCCCGGTCCGAGCGGCAATGGGGCGTAGAGATCCGAGTACAGCTCCATCGATCCGCGCAACACGTAAAGATATTCCTCGCCCCCATGACGCACCAGTCCGCCGAGCTCGTCGACGCTCCTCGCCTGGACGTCGATGATGATCGGGATCATCATTTTCCCGAGCAAATCTGCGGCCGGATAATGATGGACGTGCTTCTCTGAGTCCGCATCCAGCGCCTCGCCGGCCCGTGTGACGCTGCGGCGTCCGACGGGAATGGGCGCGGCCTTTTCCTGGGGGCTTGCAAGGATGTCCTTGAGAT
>JBKPJK010000072.1:0-1757 GCA_046730635.1 Pseudomonadota bacterium
TCGTTCGGTCGAGGCGCTCGCTGCCGCCTGGCTCGAAGTCTACAAGGATGCCGAGCGGTGGTTCGACCTCTACGAGCTGGCGGAGAAGCTGGTCGACATCGACGACGCGCTCGCCGCCTGGCGCCACAAGCATGTGCTGACCGTCGAGCGGATCATCGGTAACAGGCCAGGCACAGGCGGCTCGGCGGGTGCCCCATATCTCCGTGCGACGCTCGAAAAGCGCGTATTCCCCGAACTGTGGTCGCTGAGGACCTCTCTTTGAGGTCCAAGTCCCGGTGACCTTCAAACCTCTCTTTAGCCGCAGCCTGTCTGCGGATCCCGAGCGGCTGCACTTCGCGGCGCACAGCCATCACCTCTGGCCCGACGCGAGCTTCGAAGGGCAGGTCGAAGCGTGGAACGACGCCGCGCGCCTAGCCGACCGCAAGTGGGACAAGGTGATGGGCGAGGTTTGGCCGGAAGCTCAGGGCCACGTCGCGCGCGAGCTCGGGACCGGCGAGCCAGACGCAATCGTCTTCGCGCCGAACACGCACGAGCTTCTGGTCCGCCTGTTCGCAGCCATTTCCTCGAGTTGGCCGGTCAGGGTCCTGACCAGCGATGCGGAGTTCCACAGTGCGCGCCGCCAGTTCGCCCGTTGGGAAGAAGCCGGCGCCGCTGCTGTAGAACGGGTTCCGAGCGAGCCGTTCGAAAGCTTTCCCGATCGCTTCCTCGAAGCCGCTCAGAACGGCGCGTATGACTTCATCTTCGTCAGCCAGGTCCTGTTCGGCAGCGGACGGCTATTCGACCGCGCGACCGCGCTCGCTACGCTGGCGAGGGCGGACAAGCGATGGGTGGTGATCGACGGCTACCACGCTTTCATGGCGATCGATCATCCGTTCGGCAAAGACGTCGGCGAGACGGTTTTCTACCTCGGCGGCGGCTACAAATATGCGATGGCCGGCGAAGGCTGCGCGTTCATGCATGCTCCCGCCGGCTTTGGCGAGCGTCCGAGGATCACCGGCTGGTTCGCGGAGTTCGAAGACCTTTCGCTGCCGCCGGGCAGCGTCGGCTATGCCAAGGATGCCACGCGCTTCCTTGGTGCCACATTCGATCCGTCCGCGCTCTACCGCTTCAATGCCGTGCAGCGCGCGCTGTTCGAGAATGGCCTTAGCACCGCGCGCATTTCCGGCCACGTCGAGGAGCTGCAGCGGCAGCTCCTCGCAGGCCTCGGCAACACCCCCCTGGCGTCGGCCGAGCTGCTCAATCCCCTCAACGGCGATCGTCATGCGCGCTTCCTCGCCTTCCGCCACCCCGATGCGCAGCGCTGGTATGCGGAGCTCAAGGCGAGGAATTGCATTACGGACGTTCGGGGCGAGGTCTTGCGAATCGGCTTCGGAATCTATCAGGACGATGAGGACGTCGACGCATTGCTCGCGCTGCTGGGGGACTTGAAGTGAGCGTAGCGGGCAGCCGGCCGGCGCGTAGCGGATCGCTGGTCCTGACGCTCCTGCTCCTCGCTTACATCCTCAACTTCCTCGACCGACAGATCCTTGGAATCCTCGCGCAGCCGATCAAGGCAACAATCGGACTGACCGACGCCCAATTCGGAGCGCTCGGCGGCACGGCCTTCGCTTTGCTCTATTCGGTGCTCGGCATTCCGCTGGCGCTGTTGGCCGACCGGACGAGCAGGAGTGCGGTCATTGCGGGCTCGCTTGCCGTGTGGAGCGCCTTCACCGCACCTGTCTCTTATACACATCTGACGCTGCCGACGACAATTAAGC
>JBKPJK010000073.1:0-3951 GCA_046730635.1 Pseudomonadota bacterium
GAGCAACCGAGCGCGGCCTGGAATCGACGATCGTCGCGGCGACCGGCGGCCCCCTCCGCCTCTTGCGCCTCGGCCCCATCCAGCTCGACCTGGACGTCGGCGACTCGCATAGGATCGAAGCGCCGGGTCAGCTTGCAAGCCATTACGCCCCATCCAAGCCGCTTCGTCTCAACGCCGCTTCTTGCGAACCCGACGAATTCTGGATCGGGTTCGGTTCCAGCGGTGGAGATGCCAACCTCAGCCCCAATGGCGACCTCCTCGGGGCCGCGTCGAAGTTGTTCGACCTGCTCCATCAGGCGGACGCGTCACCAAAGTCGCGAATTGCCGTGGCTCCAATTCCGCATGAGGGTCTCGGCGCGGCAATCAACGACCGCTTGCGCCGCGCCGCCGCTTAGGCGGCTGCGTTCGCGCTTTTCGTCCTGGCCTGGAAGCTCTTCCTGAGCTTCTGGAGCTTGGGAGGGATGACCGCGATGCAATAAGGGTTCCGCTGCCCGTCGCCCGCCCAATAGTCTTGGTGATAGTCCTCCGCCGGCCACCATTCGCCCATCGGCTCGATCGTCGTCACGACTCGCCCGCCATTCTCCTGGTTGGCACGCTCGATGGCCTCGCGGGCCTTGCGCGCCTGTTCCTCGTTCTGCGGGAAGATCGCCGAGCGATATTGCGTCCCGACGTCATTGCCCTGCCGATTGAGCTGCGTCGGATCGTGAGTGGCGAAGAAGATGTCGAGCAAATCGTCGTAGCTCAGCTGATCGGGATCGAATGTTATCCGGATCGCTTCCGCGTGGCCCGTGTCCCCGCCGCAAACCTGTTTGTAAGTCGGCTTGGCGAGGTGACCACCCGTATAGCCGCTTTCGACAGACTTCACGCCGACGACGTCGAGAAACACCGCTTCGGTGCACCAGAAGCACCCGCCCGCCAGGACTGCGACTTGGTCAGCCATTCGCTCGCTCCTTTTGATTTAGGAACGAGATAGGCCGCGACTTTCATGGTTACTAGGGTCTCGTATGACCGAAAAGTCTAGTGTTTCTGGTACGACGCCTTCAGGCTGGCGAGCTCCAGCCGCTTGCCTACCCATTCGGTAAGCTCTTCGAAGTTTAGCGGCTTGTCGAACACGATGCCGGCGAGGCGGTCTTTGTACCAGCGGACTTCGCCTTTGACCGGCCGGAGGCTCTCGACGACGACGATCACCTTCTTCCCGACGCAATATTCCTCGATCGGTTCGACCTTCATTCCCTCGAGGGAAATGTCGTGGACGTCGACGCTATAGTAGAGCTTTCCGACGCGGACCGAGGCCTTGCACGCGATCTCAAGCCGGGGAGGCCGCGGGCGAAAACCGTGCCGCGGCTTACGACCGGCCAACAACTCGCCGAGATCGAGGTCCTGGTCGAACTTGAGGCCGACGACCCCGTCGCGGGTCCAGATCACGGAGGCGGGGATCTTCTGCGACGAGAGCTCGATATTGACCTGCTGGCCGACCTCAGGCGTCTTCGGCGCGATCGCCATGAGACCGCCGGCCGTTAGGTTCTTCACCTTTATGAGCTGCTGCGCACCTGCGGCATCGGTCAGTTTCGCGACGCGCAACATGGCGGAGGATCGCTGATCGATCGCGAGCTCCGCCGGGCGCGGCACAGCGGTGGACAGCGAGACGGTTGTCGAATCGAATTCGATCTCGACACCGGGATCGGCAGGCACTTCGGACTTCCTGCGAATCAAAGATTCGAACATTGGTTAACCCCCGGCACGTTCTAATTCGCGCCAAAATGGGACTTTATGGACACCGCGGTTAAAAAGGCGTTTCTTCTGCTTGACGCGGCACGCCGTTGCCGTGCACGCGGCGAACGGGGAGAAGGAGATCGATTTGGAGCAACCGCGCTTGCTGCTGATCGATGATGAGCCGGCGCTTGCCGACTTTCTCGCCAATGCAGCCCGCGAATGCGGATTCGAGGCCGTCGTCACGTCCGACGACAATGAATTTCGGCAGACCTTCCAGGCCAATCCCCCCGACGCCGTTGCGCTCGATTTGGGAATGCCTGGGATGGACGGTGTCGAACTCCTGCGTTTCCTCGCGGAACAGACCTATCAGTCTCCCGTGCTGATCGTGAGCGGTTTCGATCGCCGCGTGCTCGAATCCGCCTTTCGCCTCGGCGAGGCATTGGGACTGAACATGATCGGGCCGGTCGAAAAGCCCGTCCGCCTCGAAGATCTCGAGACCGTGCTCAACCAGTTGCGGGCGACGCTCGTGACATGAGCCGCAAGGCGACCCAGCAATTGCTGGAGGGATTCAAGCGAGCCCTCGCCGAGCAGCGGCTCAGCATGGTCTATCAGCCGAAGGTCGCAATGCGCGAAGGCCGACTGACCCGCGTCGAGGCTTTGGTACGATGGGACGACCCCGAACTTGGCCCCGTTCAACCCTCGCGATTCGTCCCTCTCGCAGAGGAACATGGCCTCATCGACGACCTGACGCAGTGGGGCCTGCGGACCATCCTTCGTCAGTGGCTCGACTGGCGCGACGAAGGACTCGAAACGAACCTGGCCTTCAACATTTCTGCGCTAAGCCTTCAGCATCTGGATTTCCCGGACCTGGTCGAACGCATGTGCCGCGCGCTCGATGTGCCCGCCGACTGTCTGGTGCTGGAGCTGACCGAGGGTGCGACCCAGCCCCTCGTCAAACTCATGGACACCCTCACCCGCTTTCGTATCAAGGGAATCGGTCTCGCAATCGACGACTTCGGTACGGGATATTCGTCGCTGATGCAGCTCCGGCAACTGCCTTTCACCGAAGTGAAAATCGACCAGGCTTTCGTTGCCGACGTGGCCCGCTCAAGCGACTCCCAGCTGATCGTCAAGACGATCATCGATCTGGCGCACGGCCTCGGGTTGATCGCGACCGCCGAGGGGGTTGAGACGGTCGAGCAGCTCCGCATCGTTCACGAACTCGGCTGCGACGTCGTGCAGGGCTACCTCATTTCTCAACCCCTCGAACCCGATAAATTGAAGCCGTGGCGAGACGAGTTCCGTCAGCGCTGGCCGTCGCTCTTGGGAGGAGAAGAACTGGCCCTATGGCGCGACCTCGAAACGGATGCCCTGCGCTAGCGGCAGCTCGGATCCGTAGTTGATGGTGTTGGTCTGGCGCCGCATGTAGGCGCGCCAGCTGTCGGAGCCGCTCTCGCGCCCCCCGCCGGTCTCCTTCTCTCCACCGAAGGCCCCGCCGATCTCCGCTCCTGAGGGACCGATGTTCACATTGGCAATCCCGCAGTCCGATCCCGTCGCCGACATGAACTGCTCCGCCTCGCGCAGGTCGCTGGTGAAAATCGACGAGGAAAGCCCCTGCGACACGGAATTGTTGAGGGAAATTGCCTGTTCGAGATCGCGATAACGGAGGACGTAGAGGATTGGTGCGAAGGTTTCCTGAAGCACCGTCCCCTCCTGCCCTTTCACCTCCACAACGGCCGGACGAACATAGAAGCCGCCGGGGACGGCATCGACCCGCTGGAGCTTCTCGCCCAGCACATTCTTCATGGCTTCGAAGGCGTCCTCGTCGATGAGGGGCCCGACCAACGTGTCAGACTGACGCGGATCTCCGATCTTCACCTGCGCGAGGGTCTGCTTCAACTGCGCGACCAGGTCATCGGCGATGCTTTCGTGGACGATGAGCCGCCTCAGCGACGTGCATCGCTGGCCTGCAGTGCCGGCCGCCGAGAAAAGTATGGCCCTCGTCGCCAGCTCCAGGTCGGCGCTCGGGCAGACGATCGCGGCATTGTTGCCGCCGAGCTCGAGAAGGACCCGCCCGAAACGTCTGGCCACGCGGGGGCCGACCTCCCGCCCCATCGCCGTCGAGCCGGTCGCGGAAACCAAGGCGATGCGATGGTCATCGACCAGCGCCTCGCCAACGTCGCGCTCACCCTGAACGAGCTGAACAAGTCCCTCACGCGCCTCTTCGAAGCGCTCCGT
>JBKPJK010000074.1:0-1245 GCA_046730635.1 Pseudomonadota bacterium
AACGGGCGGTTGGTGGAGCCGAGGGGGATCGAACCCCTGACCTTCGCAATGCCATTGCGACGCTCTCCCAGCTGAGCTACGGCCCCACGTCCTTTCGCCTTAGGCGAACTTTCCCCCGCTGGAAAAGGGGGAATTTCCGCAAACGTTCCTAGCTCTCGTCGTCCTCGCCGGCGGTTTCGACGCCAAGGTCGTCGTCGCCGGTTTCCAGATCGACTTCCTCATCGGCGCTGATCTCGGCGTCTTCGTCGACGGCCAGATCCTCGGCCTCGAGCTCCGCATCCGCAGCGGGCTCCTTGGCAGCGGCCGGCGCGGCTTCGAATGCCAGCGGTTGCTTGGACTTCAGCACCGGCTCCGGCACGAAATCCGTGCCGCATTCGATGCAATGGACGGGATCGTCCTTGCCAAGGTCGTAAAAACGGGTCGAGCACTTGGGGCAAGTGCGCTTGGTGCCCCATTCGGGTTTCACCATTTCAGGTCGTCTCCAATTCGAATTCTGTGGGCCGCTCGCGATACTGAGCGTCGCTCGGCGGCGCGCCTTGCCATAGGCCCATGCCCCTGTCAAAGCGGCGCTCGTGAGCCTTCAACGTCGTACCATCTGGCGCTCGCACATCTTCAATGCAAGCCTAGCCTTTGAGCTTGCTAGACGATCTCGCCGGCCGAGGGTGTGGCTGTGCCGGTAGTCGCAGTCGACGGCCCCGCAGCGAGCGGCAAAGGCACCATCGCCCGAGCAATCGCCCGCGAGCTCGGCCTGCCGCACGTGGATACGGGGCTGCTCTATCGCGCGGTCGCACTCACCCTGTGGCGCTGGGGCGGCGACCCTTCGAGCGAATTCGAGGCGCTTCGAGCGTGCAATGAGTTCGGCGTGGACCCCGAAGATCCCGAGCTGCGGAGCGAGCCCGTATCGAAGATCGCCTCTTCGATTTCGGCGTACCCGTCGGTGCGTGCCGCTCTCCTCGAACGCCAGCAGGAGTTCGCCGGACAACCGGGGGGAGCCGTTCTGGACGGCCGCGACATCGGCACCGTCATCGCCCCGGCCGCCGACGTCAAGCTGTTCGTCACGGCCTCCGCGGAAGTCCGGGCAGAGCGTCGCCTGCGAGAGCTGGTCGAGCGGGGAATGAAGGCCCATTACGACGATGTGCTCGCCGACATTCGCTCGCGCGACGAGCGCGATTCAAACCGAGACGTCGCCCCCCTGAAGCAGGCGCCCGATGCAATCGTCCTCGATACAAGCGAGCTCGATATCGA
>JBKPJK010000075.1:0-1988 GCA_046730635.1 Pseudomonadota bacterium
GGACAGCATCCTCGAAGCATATCGCCATGTGGTTGGCACTCGTTCCTCCGTCGAGGCTACCGAGCATCGGGTTTCTTAGAGCAGTTCGCGAGACCTTGCCAATTCGTCGGCAGGCCTCCCTTGCTAACAGATTCGTCCGCCTAGCGCTTGCTCCAGCGCCGGAAGCGGTAGCGTCCGCTGACCGGCGCGGCCTGAAAAACCTGCCCGGAGCTGCACGTGATCTTAAACACGCCTTCGCCATCCGCCGGCGCAGCCGAGGCGACCTCGCCGCAGGCGTAACCTATCCGATCGATCGTGCGCGCGATTACGGCATTCGACAGGGGCAAGCTTGCGGTCGCCGTAGGCGCTGCAGCAGGGATCGGCGCCAGCGGATCGCTCGCGGCCGTTTCTGTATCGCCCTCCGAAGGGTCGCTCTGCGCTGCAACTTGGACCGGTTCGTTGTCCAGGACTGCTGGACGCGCGAACGATCGCGAGGTTTCGTCTCGCGAGGTCGCGACTTCCGGCCGGGGCCGGTGCTCGGGAACTTGAACCAGGCTCGAGGCCAGCTCGGTGGAAGGCTCGGCCGGCCGACCCACCGGCTTCGCTGCCGGAACCGCAACGGTGACGCTCTCATGCGCATCTCCTCCCGCAGCAATCCCCGCGATCCCGCCGAGTATGCCGACCCCGACGATAAGACCGCCTGCGGCCCAGATCGGCTGCTTCCAATCGAACGACAGTCGGGGGCCATCGCGCAACCTGTCCTTCTCGACGCGACCCGATGTCCTGATCTGGCTGACCAGCTGCTCGAGACCGACCTCGGGCCTCCGCTCGATCCTCCTGTCCGTCCTCGGCCGCGCCAATGCAACGGGCCGCTCGGCCTCCGGCTGTGCGACCTCGCGCGACGGCTCCTTCGGAGCAGCCGGCTGCGCCAATTCCCGCAACGAAGCCGAGATCGATTCAATCCGCGGATCCGGCGCTGGCCTGGGTTGCGGAGCCGGGTTCGGTTGCGGCGTTGGGCGCGGGTCCGGCGCGGGCCTCACATGCGGTTCTAACGGGTGCTCGGCGTCACCCCGCACTTCATCCGGCGCCGAGGTGATGAACGGTGTCCAGCTTTGCTGCACGGCGCGAAACGACCATTCGAGCCGCTCCGGCTCGCGCTTCGGCTGGAGCGAGCGATCGTAATCACACCGTTTGGCGGGATTGCGAAGCGTCTCGTACGCAGCGGTTACCTGCGCGAGGTCGGACAGGGGCCGTGCCCGGAACAGGCTCATCTTTCGGGCAAAGGCAGCGCTGATTTCTTCAGAGGTCGCCGACGGCGTCAGTCCGAGCACCTCATAGTGGCTCTGCTGCGAACGCAGCTTAGTGGTCATGGATGTCCCTCCCGCTCGAAAAAATCGGACTCCTGCCGATTCTTAAGTGGCGGAAGTTCCTACCCTTTCCGCTGGAAATCCAGTTCGGGCCGCCGCACATTGGGGGCCGTTCGCGGCTAACGCAGGCACGCGTGAATCATGCGTGAATCAGATGGAGACGCCTGCGAGAGTTGGGCCCAACGCGCCTACGATCATCAGCGCGATCAGGAAAACGAGGAGCGCGACGTTCGCTGTCCGCGACTCGCACAGCAGCCAGCCGAGCAATGGGACGAGCCGGCGCGTGTTGGAGTTCGCGTCGCTCCGCTGCTGATCCGCAGCTTCGCGCGAGTCCGGCCAGGAGCTCGGCGATCGACAGGCCGAGGAGAAGCGCGAACAATTGGAAAATAAGGTCGATCCCGCTCATTGCCGCCTGGCGTCCCCCGGCCGACGCGAGCGATCAATGTGCCTCAACTTGCATCGGTGTTCAAAGCGTTCGGGCGAGACCCGCGGTCAGGGGCCCATCAGCCGCTTGCTGACATTTTCCATCGCAAGGGACGCACGCCCGGCGCGCTCGAGTGCGGCTCTTACGGCATCCTCCGGCATCCCGTGCCG
This sequence comes from Pseudomonadota bacterium, assembly GCA_046730635.1. Classification (GTDB taxonomy): domain Bacteria; phylum Pseudomonadota; class Alphaproteobacteria; order Sphingomonadales; family Sphingomonadaceae; genus Sphingomicrobium. Next base: position 1,941 of record JBKPJK010000075.1, read on the forward strand.
TCGGATGTTGTCGAGAAAGGCCTCCAGCTCGAAGTACAAAGCTTCGGA
>JBKPJK010000076.1:0-6632 GCA_046730635.1 Pseudomonadota bacterium
GTCCTGTTCGTCAGAGAGAAGTTCACAAAGCTCCCACAAGCCGTTGCGTCACAGATGCTTATCACGCGCGGATGGTTAATGCGAAACTAGGACTAACGATTGGGGGAGAAACTCCCATATCCGTCCAATCGCCGCTGCCGACCAACTGTTGCGGCGCGGACTCGGGGATGCTAACCCCAAACCGATCTCCGGTTTTCGCCGGAAATCTGCGCCGCGACCAGTGCAAGAGTCAGCGGCGATCTACGAGGTTGACGCTGTAATGATGCCACAGAACGCTTTCCGCCCGCTCTCCCAGGAGACGGCGGCCGCGTCCCCCACGCCGAGGCGCGGGATGGCGACTACAGCAGAAGCGCTTTCATACCATCAAGCCGTTGCCGCAGGCTCCAGTCGAGCCGGCATAGGCACATTTATCGCGCGCCCCCGGCTCGGCCGGATGCACGGGCGCGTCCGGAGAATTTTCAATGTCCATGCGCATGCTGATCGACGCGCGCCACCCGGAGGAGACCCGGGTCGCAGTCGCCAAGGGAAATCGGATCGAGGAATTTGACTTCGAATCCGCCGAGCACAAACAGCTCAAAGGGAACATCTATCTAGCCAAGGTCACGCGGGTCGAACCGTCGCTCCAGGCGGCGTTCGTCGATTATGGCGGAAACCGCCACGGTTTCCTGGCCTTCAGCGAAATCCATCCCGATTATTATCAGATTCCGAAGGCCGACCGCGAAGCGTTGCTTAGGGAAGAAGCGGAACACGCCGCCGAAGAGGAACGACTGCGCTCGGCCGAGTATGACGCAGACGAAGCCGAGGACCATGTTTCGGAGCGTGATGAAGACGAATCGGTCGACGTCGGCGACCATGATGAGGAAGGCGAATCGCCTGCCGAGGCCGGGACCGGCTCCAACCGTTCGCCGGTCGATGAATCGGCGGCCGATGAGCTTCGCAAGAAGCGCCAGGCCTTGCGCCGGCGCTACAAGATCCAGGACGTAATCCAGCGCCGCCAGGTGCTACTCGTCCAGGTCGTCAAGGAAGAGCGCGGCAACAAGGGTGCAGCGCTGACGACCTACCTCAGTCTCGCCGGCCGCTATTGCGTGCTCATGCCGAACACCAGTCACGGTGGCGGCATCTCGCGAAAGATCTCCAATGGCGCCGATCGCAAGCGCCTGAAGCAGGTGATGTCGGACCTGAAGCTGCCCTCGACCATGGGCCTGATCGTCCGCACCGCCGGTCTTTCGCGCACCAAGGTCGAGATCAAGCGGGACTTCGACTATCTCGCCCGCCTGTGGGACGAGATCCGCGAGCGGACACTTGGCAGCACGGCTCCGGCCCTGATCTACCGCGACAGCGACCTCATCAAACGTGCGATCCGCGACCTTTATCATCGCGACATCGAGGAAGTGATCGTCGAGGGCGAGGAAGGCTATAAGGCGGCGCGCGGCTTCATGAAGCTGCTGATGCCCAGCCACGTCCGCCGCGTGAAGGTGCACACCGAGACCACGCCGCTGTTCCAGCGCTACGGCGTCGAGGATCAGTTGAGCGCGATGTACCAGCCGATCGTCCAGCTGAAGTCGGGCGGCTATCTGGTCATCAACCCGACCGAGGCGCTCGTCTCGATCGACATCAACTCGGGCCGCTCGACCCGCGAGCACAATATCGAGCAGACCGCGTTCAACACGAATCTGGAGGCGGCGCAGGAGATCGCGCGCCAGCTCAGGCTCCGCGACATGGCCGGCCTGATCGTCATCGACTTCATCGACATGGAGCAGAACGGCCATGTGCGGAAGGTCGAGAAGGCGATGAAGGAAGCGCTGAAGAACGACCGCGCACGCATCCAGGTAGGCCGTATTTCCAGCTTCGGCCTGATGGAGATGAGCCGGCAGCGTCTGCGCACGGGCGTGCTCGAAGCGTCGACGAAGGCTTGCCCGCATTGCGAAGGCACCGGCCTGATGCGGACGGCCGCTTCGGCGGGCCTGTCGGCGTTGCGGATGATCGAGGACGAGGCGGCGCGCGGCCGGGGCGAAAAGATCTGCCTCCGTGCCGGCAAGGAGGCCGCCGTCTACGTGCTCAACAAGAAGCGGGCCGAGCTCGCCGACATCGAGCAGCGCTACGGCGTCTCGATCGACATATTGATCGACGAGAGCTTCGAAGGCGCGCGCATGACCGTCGAAAGCTCCGGTCCTCGGCCGGTCGCGGCCCCTCGACCACAGGAGCCGACCCCGATCGAGGAGGACCTCGAGGAAATCGAGGATCTGCTCGAAGGCGAAGAGGACGAGGAAGAGCAGGTTGAGGCGCGTCCCGAACGCGGTGAAGACCATGACGGTGAGCGCCAGGGCCGGCGTCGCCGGCGCCGGCGGCGTGGCGGAAGAGGCCGTCGCCGCGAAGGCGAAGGCGAACCGAGCTCCGAGGGTGAAGCCGCTGGTGCGGAAGCTCAGTCCGCTGAGCCCAGCGAAACGGCCGAGGCCCCTGCCGCCGAAGAGGAAGTCGGCGCGCCGAAGAGGCGACGTCGACGCCGTGGACGCGGTGGCGCCCGTGGCGAGGAAGCCACGGTTGCAGAGGCTAGTGTCGAGCCGGACAGCTCGCCGATGGTCGAACGGCCGATCGACCAGGAAACGCCGATCGCCGAAACCGCTCCTGTCGAGGAGCCGAAGCCCAAGCGCCGCCGCTCGAAGAAAGCTGCCGCCGAACCCGAGGCGGACGTTGCGGTGACTGAACCCGCTCCCGCCGACGCTCCTCCGGCCGAAACCGCAGATCAGGCAGCGCCTCCGGCAAAGCCGACCCGCAAGCGCAAGTCGAAGGTCGCGGCAGCCGAGGAAGAAGTGGCGCCCGCCCAAGAGACGACCCATGCGCCGGCGGCGAACAACGACACTGCCGAGGAGGAGCCCGCGGGGGAGCCCCGCCGGGGCTGGTGGCAGAAGACGTTCGGCTGACGCGAAGTTAGGGGCGCATGTCGGGCTTTTCATGGGCCGTTCAGGCGGAAAAGTGGTAATCGGCCGGCGATGAACTCGCCGGCCGCTCGTCTCGCCCGTCTTTTCATGATGGCCGTGCTGCTCGCCTTGGCGACGGTTCGGCCGGCGTTCGCCCAGGGAGATTCGGGACCGTCCGTTCTCCGGGACACCGAGACCGAATTGATGTTCAAGGAAATGGCTCGGCCGCTGATCGTGGCGGGCGGCCTCGATCCGAACAGCGTCAATGTCGTCCTGCTCAACGATCCCGAGATCAACGCCTTCGTCGCGCGGGGTCAGATCGTCTACGTCCAGTCGGGCCTGCTCGAAGCGACCGACAATGTGAATCAGCTGCAGGGCGTGGTAGCCCACGAGCTTGGGCACGTCATTGCTGGCGACGCCATCCGAGCCGAGAGCGGCACAAAGGAAGCCACGGCGATCAGCGTATTGTCGCTCGTTCTCGGAGCGCTTGCGATCGCGGCCGGTGCCGGCGACGCGGGCATCGGCGTGATGCAGGCGGGGCAGCGCGCCGCACTAGGCGAGATGCTGGCGTTCACCCGCGTTCAGGAGTCGACTGCGGATGCGACCGGTTCGCGCCTGCTCTCGAAGGCGGGCATCAGCGGCAAGGGCATGCTCGACTTCTTCGGCAAGCTCCAGAACCTGGAATATCGCCTCGCGATCTATTCCAAGGACAGCTTCGATCGCGACCACCCGCTTTCGTCCGAGCGCATCGAAGCATTGTCGCAGTCACTGAGGACCGACCCGGCCTGGAACAAGCCCACGGATCCGGCCCTTGAGGCCCGTTTCCAGCGGGTCAAGGCCAAGCTCCTCGGCTACATCGACCCCAAGCAAGCGACGTTGAAATATCCGGAGTCGGACCAGAGCGTTCCAGCCCATTATGCGCGCGCCTATGCCTATCACCTGGGCGGTTATCCGGAAAAATCGATTGCCGAAGCGGATGCCCTGCTTGCGACCAATCCCCACGATCCCTTCTTCCTCGAACTGAAGGGCCAGATCCTGCTCGAAGGCGGGAAACCGAAGGAGGCCATTCCCGTTCTTCGGGAGGCCGTCCGCCAATCCGGCGAGGCCCCCATGATCGCGGCGATGCTCGGCCACGCCTTGGTTGCGACCGAGGACCCGAAGAATTTCGCCGAAGCCAAGCAGATCCTCAAGGTCGCCGTGAACAAGGACAATCAGGATCCGTTCGCCTGGTATCAGCTCGGGATCATCTACGACCATGAGGGCGACGTTGCCCGCGCCTCGCTCGCGACTGCCGAACGCAGCAACCTCACGGGCGATCCGAAGCTGGCCCTCGCAAGCGCTCAAACGGCGATGAATGGGATTCCGCCCGGAAGCCCCGACTGGCTTCGCGCGCAGGATATCGCCATGGTGTCGAAAGCCGAATTGCAAAAGAAAAAAGACCGGAAAGAGCGGAACTAGTGAACGACACGAGCGCGCCGCTGCCCAGGCGGGGGAACTGGGGAGCAGCAGTCGTTGGAGGAGCGGTCGGCGCGCTCCTGACCGCGGCCATATTGACCTTTTCTCCGCCCAATTTCCTTGCGAGCCGTATCGTCCGGCAGGGGTTGCTCGCAGATCCGGCGATCCTTTCCGATACGGTCGATGCCCTTCGGGATGCCCAATATGCCCCGGTCCTTGCCGAGAACCGTGCCGCGATCGAGACGCCGTTCGCGACTTCGTGGAAGGGCGCTTCGAAACCCGAAGTCACGCTCGTCGAATTCTTCGATTACGCCTGCCCTTATTGCAAGGCGAGCAACCCGTCGGTCGACCGACTGCTCCGGGAGGACAAGGGCTTGCGCGTGGTCTATCGCGAACTGCCGATCCTCGGCCCCGACAGTGTGACCGCCGCCCGCCTGTCGCTCGAGGCCTCCAAGCTCGGCAGGTTCGCGCAGTTCCATGACGCCTTATGGGCGGCGGGCCGCCCTTCCCCTGACACGATCGCCCGAGCCTCGGCCGCCGCGGGAATCGCGCCCAGGCCACAGGACGACGCTCAGGCCGAAGCCGAACTGAAGCAGAATTTCGCGCTGGCCGGCAAGCTGGGCGCGACGGGTACGCCGGTGTTCGTCGTCGGCGACAAGGTGATGAACGGCGCAGTCGGCTACGCGGCCCTGAAGCAAGCGATCAGCCAGGCGCGCGTGAAGAGCTAAGCGGCTCGCCGCATTCCCGTTGCGACGGCGCGGCAGTTTCGTATCTACGCCAGCCATGCAGAAGCTCCCATTGCATCGGTTTAGCGAGTTCGTTTGCCTCACCAGCGCCGAAGTCCACGCGATCGAGCGCCTTTCCGTCGATCGCCTGCATCTCAAACGGCACGATACGCTCCGTTCCCAGGGTGACCCGGTTCGCGACGTTTATCTGCTAGTCGAAGGGTGGGTCGGTTCCTGCGTCGATGTCGCGACCGGAACCCGCCAGATGGTGAAAGTGCATTTGCCGGGCGACCTCCTGGGGACCCCCAGCATTACGGTACGTGCCGCTGCGGACACTCTCGTGGCGCTCAAACGAACGACCGTCGAAGTGATCCCGGTCACTGCGCTTGCGGAATTGTTCATGAGCATGCCGCGGGTCGCCGCGGGATTGTACCTGACCTCCCTCAAAGAGCGCGTGTTCCTCATGGACCGCCTGACCTCAGTGGCGCGGACGAACGCCGTGCAAAGGCTTGCTGCCTTCCTCGTCAGCATTCATGAGCGGCTCTTGCTTGCCGGGCTGGAAGGACCTCAATTCGACCTGCCGCTGTCGCAAATCGAGCTGGCCGACGTGATCGGGATCACGCCCGTACACGCCAACCGGACCTGGGCGCAGCTCGAAAGGACGGGCCTCGTTCGCCGCAGCGGCAAGACTGTCAGCCTCGTCGATATCGAGGGCCTCAGGGATCTCGGAGCCGTGCCGGACCGGCGGTTCGAGCGGCTTCGGGAGTGGTCGGCCCTAGGGACCGACAAATCGCCCTGGCAAGCAGACCGATCGGTCGCTCCAGGATCGACGAGGGCTTAGCGGCCTTCGCCCTTGAAACCCTGAGCGACGACGTACCATTCGCTCGAATCCTTGCGGCTCGCCGGCGGCTTCGCGTGTTTGACCGTGGTGAAGCTGCGCTTGAGCTCGGCGACGAGATCGTTGTCGGCGCCGCCGGCGAGGACCTTCGCGACGTAAGCGCCGCCCGGCCGAAGGACTTCGCGTGCAAACTCGAGACCCGCCTCGACCAAGGCCATGGTCCGGAGATGATCCGTCTGCTGATGCCCGACCGTGTTCGCCGCCATATCGGACAGCACGAGGTCGGCAGGACCGCCAAGCGCTTCACGCAGCCTCTCCGGAGCACTTTCGTCCATGAAGTCCATTTGAAGGATGGTGACCCCATCGAGCGGCTCGGTCGGAAGCAGGTCGATCCCGACCACCGCAGCCTCCCGCGATCGGCGCCGGACGACCTGACTCCAGCCTCCGGGCGCGATCCCGAGATCCACGACCGATTTCACACCTCTTAGAAGGCCGAAGCGTTCGTCGAGCTCGAGCAGCTTATAGGCCGCCCGACTCCGGTAATTCTCAGCCTTAGCGCGGCGCACGTAAGGATCGTTAAGCTGGCGTTCGAGCCATCGCGTCGACGAGACTTTGCGGCCCTTCGCAGTTCGAATTCGCTTCACAAATTCCAGCCGTCTCGGGCCATGAGCGACCGCAATATGCCCTCGCGGATAC
>JBKPJK010000077.1:0-2039 GCA_046730635.1 Pseudomonadota bacterium
CGGGAGCAAGGGTCCATCATTCCGCGCGCGCGGGCGGCCGAGCCTCCTTCGCGATGGCGTCGAGGAGCCCGTTCACGAACCCGCTTTCGCGCTTGTCGTAGAATGCGTGGGCGACGTCGACATATTCAGAGATGACGGACCCCACCGGCACGTCCGCGCGCGCGATCAACTCGTAGGCACCCGCCCGGAGGATCGCGCGCATCGGGCGGTCGAGACGCTCCAGGGTCCAGCCTTCCGCGAGGCGGTTGCCGATCAGCTCATCGATTTCATCACGCCGCGAATCCGCGCCCGTCACGATATCGTCGAAGAAGTCGCGCTCTGCCTCGTGATACTGCGCATCCTCGATCGTCGCGCCGAGACGGTGATCGTGGAACTCCTTGATCAGGCGCGGCACGGGCGTCCCTTCCATGTCATGCTGGTAAAGTGCCTGCACGGCAGCCAGGCGGGCGGCGGAACGGGAACGGGAACGGGTCATGGCCCTTCGGCACTAGCTTCAGCGGATGCCGCAAGGAAGGGCTCCAGCGCTGCGGCGACCTGCGCCCCGGCCTCCCATGGGGCGAAATGCCCTGTGTTGGGCAGGCGTATGACGGTGAGATCCTCGACCAGGCGATCGAGACCCTCTAGCTGGACGGGAAGTAGGGCTTTGTCCTGCATGCCCCAGATGACCAGCGTCGGAACTTTGACCACCGGGAAGGCGCCGAGCAGCCATTGGGGAAGCGGCAGCGTCACTCCCGGCGGAGGCACCTTAACCTGCGACGCTCGGTACCAATTGAGCATGGCCGTCAGCCCGCCCGGCTGCGACCATTCGGCGATGTATTGGCGACGCTCCAAATCCGGGATGGTTGCGAGGTCGACGTGGCGCGAGAAGCTCTTCTCGAAAAGCGCTTCGTAGCCCATCGCTTCTGCGGCCTTCTCGAACATCCGCGACCGGAATGCGCTGATGTACTGAGACGCAGCGCGCTGTTCCTTGTTTTCGATCAGGCTCTTTTGGAAGATGACGGGATGGGGTGCGTTGATGATCGCCAGGCGCGTGAGCCGCGGATCGCCGTGCAATGCGGCCGCCCAGGAGATTGCTCCGCCCCAGTCGTGACCGACCAGCGCAAACCGCTCGACCGATAGTGCATCGGCAAGCGCGAAAATGTCGGCGACCAGCGTGTCGGACTTGTAGGCGTCGACGTCTTGCGGACGATCCGACCCCGCGAAACCGCGCTGGTCCGGCATGATCAGGTGAAACTTGCTCGAGAGAAGCGGGGCGATCTCGCGCCAAGTTCGGTGCGATTCGGGGAAGCCGTGAAGCAATATGACCGACGGTTTCGCGGGATCGCCTGCGAGTGCGACATTCAGCGTCACGCCGGTGCTGAGCGCGACCTTGCGAAACCGCGTCTCGCCGCTCAAAGCGTCTTCCATTCGCTGACCCGCTCGCATTTGCTGCCGAATGACTGCGCCTGGAGTCGAGTCTCGTCCAGCGCGGCTCGAGTCCGGTCGTAAAGGGGGCCGAGGCGGGAGAGATCCACGGGCGCCGATCGGATGGCGTGGCCCCGAGGATCGATCAGGGTCAGCCGTGCAGACGGTGAGTTGCGCGCGAGCGCCTGCACGCGCTGCCACGAAAACACGGCTCCAATCAGTCCGTTGACGTAAGGGATCATCACGACGCCGTCCAAGACGTTCGGCGGATCCCCGGCGGGATGAAAGACCACGAGAAGCTGGGTCCGCTGAATGCGATCCGGAAAACCCGACCATGAGATCAATAGCTCGCGTGGCGGGAACGAAGGCTCCGCTGCGCCACGACTCCGTTGCGTTCCCATGAGCGAAAGCCGCCCGCCGTCGAACCCACTCACCGACCACAGAACTTCCGCGTCGACCTGCTGCCCTCGCCAGTCGAGAGTGCGCATGACCGTGAGATTGATGCCGTCGTCGCTTGCACGAGAAGTGCACGCCCAGGCTGGACCGGGCTCGGGCGTCCGCGCCTCGGGGGTCGCACAAGCCTGCAGCGTGACGAAAACGGCGAGCGCCGCGAGGCGAAGCTTCACGGATAGCTG
>JBKPJK010000078.1:0-4295 GCA_046730635.1 Pseudomonadota bacterium
GTCTTCCCCCGCTTCAAGCAGGAGCTGGATGAGGAGCAGAATGCGCGCGTCACGAGCCTTGTGAACCGCGACGGCTTCTGGATGGCTTGATCCTAGCCGACGAGGGCGAGCTTCGGCGGCTCCTGGACGGAGAGGTCGACGCTCCCCTCGCCGACAATGCGTTCGATGCGCGATGCCAGTTCGGCATCAAGCGCAAAGTCTCGACCGGCGATGATGTCGGCCTCCCCGCCTGAGCCGATCGGGACGATCAGGCGAAGGATTCCGTTTCCGCCCCGCGCGTCGGCAAGTTCGCTCACGACCTTTTCCGCAGACTGTCCATCCGCGAGGTGCACAGTCATCTGCAGCCGCGCGCGCTTGGCCAGGTCGTGGAGCGGCTGAACGCGTTTGATGGTCACCCGCGGAGCTTCGTCGCCGGCGCGGCGATCGAGCTCGACGCTCAAGAGTCCGCACTGCCCGGCCTTCGCCGCAGCTTCGAGCGCGACCGTCGCATCGTCGTCGAACGCGGTCGCCATGAACTGGCCGGAGCTGTCGCTCAACGTGGCCATCATGTAGCGCCGGCCTCGCGCCGAGGTGCGCCAGCGCGTGTCCTCGACCAACCCCGCCATCGTCGCCCCAATTCGCTCACCCTCCGCGATCCGCATCTCGGCGACGTCGGCGAACGTCCGCACCTTGTGCGCCGCGAGCAGGTGCTTGGAGGCGTCAACCGGGTGCGCCGAGAAATAGAAGCCGAATGCGTCGCGCTCCGCCGCCATGCGCTGCGCCAGAGTCCATGATGCTTCTCGAGGCAAGCGGATCGGCGCGGCCTCGGAGCTGTTGACGCCGAACAAGCCTGCCTGGCCGCTCGTTCGCTGCTCATGAGCGCTGGCCGCATGAGCAAGGATCGTCTCCGCACCGGCAAAGACCGCCGCCCGTTCGGGTTTCAGCGAATCGAACGCTCCGGCCCCGGCGAGGCTTTCGAGCTGCCGGCGGTTGAGCAGACGCGGATCGATCCGCCCAGCCAAATCCTCCAGACTAAGGAACGGTCCTCCCCTGTCGCGTTCCTCGACCAACGCTTCCATCGCCTTCTCGCCGACGCCCTTGAGAGCGCCCAACGCGTACCTGACGCTGCCTTGCTCCACCGTAAAATGCGCGTGGCTGGCGTTGATGTCTGGCGGCAGACATTCGATTGCGCCTCGTCGCATGTCCTCGACGAAAATGCTCAGCTTGTCGGTGAGTGCCATGTCGAAGCTCATCGAAGCCGCATAGAATTCCGCGCGATGATGCGCCTTCAACCAGGCGGTCTGGTACGCCACCAGCGCGTAAGCGGCCGCGTGACTCTTGTTGAAACCATATCCCGCAAACTTGTCGATCAAGTCGAATAGCTCGTTGGCCTTGGTCGCCGGAATGTGATTGTGCGCAGCGCAGCCCTCGACGAAGGTCGCGCGCTGGGCATCCATCTCCGACTTGATCTTCTTGCCCATCGCGCGGCGCAGCAAGTCCGCTTGGCCCAAGGTGTAGCCGGCAAGCAACTGCGCCGCCTGCATCACCTGTTCCTGATAGACGAAGATCCCGTAGGTCTCGGCAAGGATGCCTTCGAGCAGCGGATGCGGATATTCGATCGCGACGCGACCGTTTTTGCGATCGCCGAACAGCGGGATGTTGTCCATCGGACCGGGCCGGTAAAGCGCGACGAGCGCGATGATGTCTCCGAAGCTCGTCGGCCGAACAGCCGACAGCGTTCGGCGCATGCCCTCGGATTCGAGCTGGAACACGCCGACCGCGTCGCCCCGCTGCAGCAACTCGTAAACCGCCGGATCGTCCCACGGCAGTGCGCCGAAGTCGACGTTGACGCCCTGTTCGGCAAGCAGTCGCTGGCCTTCCTTGAGGACGGACAATGTCTTGAGTCCCAGGAAGTCGAATTTCACCAGGCCGGCAGCCTCGACATATTTCATGTCGAACTGGGTGACCGGCATGTCCGAGCGCGGGTCGCGATAGAGGGGCACCAGCTCGTCGAGGGGCCGGTCGCCGATGACGACGCCAGCAGCGTGGGTCGAAGCGTGGCGCGGCAAGCCCTCGAGCTTCATGGCCAGATCGAATAATCGTTTGACGTCGGGGTCTTTGTACTCCGCCGCGACTTCCGGCACGCCGTTGAGCGAACGCTCCAAGGTCCACGGGTCCGTCGGATGGTTCGGGATCAACTTGGCCAGGCGATCGACGTGACCGTAGCTCATCTGAAGCACACGGCCGGTGTCCTTCAGCACGGCCCTCGCCTTCAGGCGCCCGAACGTGATGATCTGCGCGACCCTGTCGCGGCCGTACTTCTGCTGGACGTAGGCGATCACCTTGTCCCGATGGGTTTCGCAAAAGTCGATGTCGAAGTCCGGCATCGACACGCGTTCGGGATTGAGGAAGCGCTCGAACAGCAGGTTCAACGCGATCGGATCGAGATCGGTAATGGTGAGCGCCCAAGCGACGACCGAGCCGGCACCCGATCCACGACCAGGTCCGACCGGAATGTCGTTGGCTTTCGCCCATTTGATGAAGTCTGCAACGATCAGGAAGTATCCGGCAAAGCCCATGCCGGTGATGATGTCGAGCTCATAGTCGAGGCGTTGGCGGTAAGTCTCCGAATCGTCGACCGCGCGACTCTTCAGGCGCTCGACAAGGCCGGCGTGTGCGTCGGCCCGCAATTGTTCGTCCTCATTGTCCCCGAGCCGCGGCAGGATCGGCCGGCGTTTCGGGGCGGCGACCGCGCAACGCCGGGCAATGACGGAGGTATTCGCGATCGCCTCCGGCAAATCGGCGAAAAGCTCGGCCATAGCGGTATCGTCTTTCAGCCACGCTTCCGGCGACGACGACGTGCGGTCCGCGCTTTCGACATAAGCGGTGTTGGCAATGCACAACATCGCATCGTGAGCCGCATGAAACGACGGATCCGAATAAGCTGCGGGGTTGGTCGCGACGAGGGGAAGGTCGCGGACATAAGCCAGATCGATCAGCGCGTCTTCCGACGCTTCCTCGACCGCATCGTGGCGCCGGCATATCTCCACGTAGAGGCGGCCAGGAAACAGCGCCTGAAGCTGGTCCAGATAGGCTTCGGCCTTGGTCGACTGTCCTTCGGCGAGCAGGCGGGCGAGCGCTCCCTCCGCGCCGCCGGTCAGTGCGATGAGGCCCTCGTTCAGGCCATCGAGCCGCGCCATTTCGATATGCGGCTCGAGCTCCGCCGGCCTGTCGAGGTGCGCGGCCGAAACCAGCTTGCAAAGATTGGCATAACCCAGCTCGTCCTTTGCCAGCAGGACAAGCCAATCGATGATGTCGCTGCCGCCGATCTCGGCCGGTCTGGCCACCCCGAGCATCGTGCCGATCAGCGGTTGCACCCCCTTGGCGAAGCAAGCTTCGCTGAAGGGCATGACGCCGTACAGGCCGTTGCGATCCGTAATCGCGATGGCCGGGAAGCCGAGCTTTGCCGCGCGTTCGGCAATCGTCTTAGGCTCCATCGCGCCTTCGAGCATGGAGAAGGACGAGAAGACTCGAAGGGGAACGTATGGCTCGGTCACTGTTGGATTATGAGATGGTCAGCCCCGGCTGAGAAGCAACGGGCGCCAAGTTATCCACGGCATTATCGCGGACGCCAACGGCCTTCCATGATGTCCCGGATTTCGCGCATTCGGCCGACATAGGCATCGCCGATGCAGGCGTTGTTCGGGCAGCGGTCGCGGTAGGCTGCGAAGCGATTGCCCGTGCTGCGCAACAGGTCCTGTTGCTCGGGCGACGCACCGGCAAAGGCGCGGCGGTATTGCGTCGTCATGTTGACATCCAACGCGGACAGACCGCTGTCCTGGCAGACGGCAAGTTCGCCGCGCGAATGTGCACTGGCGCAATCGAAGCTCGGCCTGCCCGCATAGGCGCTCGGCGGGCCCGGTTGCCTGGGCGCCGGCGCCGTAAGATTTCCCTGCGGTTGCGGGGGCGCCATTTCATCAGTCTGTGGGACGGCAGCGGTAGCTGGCTGAGCAACGCGCGCGAGAGTGGCCAGCGGGGTGACGACGGCATCCGCATTTCGAAGGAGTACGACCGTGCCGCTGCCATCGGCGGCGGGCTGCAGCGTGTAGTCGAGATCCGACATCAGCGTGTGCCGGCCACCGACCACCGCGACCCCCGGCGGCAGGTCGAGCGACAAGGAGCCGGAGCAATTCACCGCACCGGTGTCCCGGCTCTCATCTTCGAGCACAGGATTTTCCATCCGTACGACGGCATAAGCCGCAAGCTTGTCGTAGGCCGCCTGGTCGCTTCCGCGGAGCTGGGCCGCTCGGCGAAAC
>JBKPJK010000079.1:0-13563 GCA_046730635.1 Pseudomonadota bacterium
GCTATCGGAGTGCCGCCATCGATGCTCATCCGGTAGACTTCGGCTTCGTTGACGTTGCGCTCCCAATCCTTGCCGAGGTTTGCGCTGAACAGCACGGAGTGACTGTCCGGAGTCCATGACACCTGCGCACCGGCATTGGTCGGGCCGAAGGTCAGCTGCGTCGGCGACCCACCGTCCGACGGTACCCAGAAGATCTGCTGGTAACCCGGCTTGTAATAGCCGTCCTCGTCGCTGCGATAAGTCACCGCGCTGATGACCTGCAGCGGGTCGGCCCATTTCGCGCCTTCGGGCTTCGACGGCGCGGAACCGAGCTTCATCGGTTCGTCCGGCACGAACATGGAATAAGCGATGCGGCGCCCGTCGGGCGACCAGGCCAGCGAACTCGGGCTGTCGGGCAAGCCGGTGATGCGCGCACTTTCACCGTTGGTCATCCACCGGACGAACAATTGCGGGCTGCCCCCGTCGACGGCGGCTACGTAGGCGAGGCGAGATCCGTCCGGCGACCAGCGCGGAGAGAAATAGGAGCCTGAGCCTGCCTCGAGCGGTCGCTGCTGGCCGGTCGCGACGTCGACCAGCCAGATCGTCGGGCGCGCCTTGTCGCTCATGATGTCGTTCGACTTGCGGACGTAGGCGATGGTCCGTCCGTCGGGGCTGATTTCGGGGTCGGTCGCAATCTCGAGATTGAACAGGTCGGCACCCGTTAAATAGCGGCTCGGACCGTTCGTCGGTGCGGCGGCAGCGGGCGTGGCGAGTGCCGTCGCGGCGAACAGGATCGCCAGCGGTGAGAGCATGCGAATGCTTTTCAAGGAATTGTCCCTCCGGAATCGAAGGCCGCACGATTCAACTTTCACGCGGCCGCCGCAAGCGAGCCGTCGATAGACGGGCGCTGAGGATCCGGCGGGAGGGGTCGGCTTATGGATCTGTCGTCGAATTTTATTGGCCTGACACGCGGAACATCTGTCGAACACGCCTCCACGGTTTGACCACTCTCTTCTGGACGCCGGCGGGCAGCTCGCGGCCTAACCGGGCGGTCCAGCCGCTGACCTTGGAGGTTCAATGAAGCGCGTCACACTGGCCCTCGCGGCCGCGTTCCTTGGTTCCATTCCTTATCGGTTAAATGCCCAGTCGGTGGAGCAGTGGCAGGACGCCATTCAATCCGCGCGGTGGACGGGCCCGTTACTTGCTTCCAACGCGGAGACCTTGCCGGCGGGGCACTTCTACACCGAGCCATATTTCTTCGATGTGATCTCTGGCGGCGATCACAACCCCGGATCGAGCGGCTTTTATCAGTACGGCCTTCTCGACAATGTCACCGTCGGCGTGCAGCCCTTCTTCTCGCTCGGCACGAGGAAATACAACCGAGGCGCGGCGATCGGCGACTTCAAGCTGTTGTCGCAGGTGCGCCTGAGCCATTTCACGCCGAAGCATCGGGTTCCAAGCGTCTCCCTCGTGACGAACCTCGTGCTCCCCACGGGACAGGATGATCATCTCGGCGCCTTGAAGGAAGGTCATGGCAATGGTTCGTTCGCGCCGGAAATCGGGCTCAACGTCCAGCAATATTTCCTGCTCGGCAACGGCCGGCTCCTTCGCGCGCGGTTCAACATTCTCAAGGATTTTCCAATCAGCCACGACGTGTCCGGGCGGAGCGTCTTCGGAACGAGCGCCGGTTTTCACGGCCGCGCGAAGCCTGGCTCAAAAACAAGCCTGATCGCCGGGACGGAATATAGCCTGACGAAGGAGTGGGTGCTGGCCTTCGACGTCGAGCGCGATCAGTGGGGCAGGACCAAAGTCGTCGGCCACGACGCCAGCGGAGCGCCGGTGAAGCACATCTCACGAAAGAGCTGGAACGTCGGCTTCGCTCCCGCCGTGGAATATAATTGGAGCGACCGTGCCGGCATCATTGCGGGCGTCTGGATCGTTGCGAGGGGGCATAATAGCCGCTCGTCGGTGACTCCGGCGATCGCCATCCAGCGCTTCTGGTAGGAGCGCTTTTCATCGAAAGCTGATAGAGTCCGCGGCGCCGGTAACGCGTGCCCGTATCCCCAAGGAACATGGAGGCAGCTTCGATGGCGAAGATCCTTTGCGTCCTCTACGACGATCCAATCGACGGCTATCCGACGAGCTATCCGCGCGACGAACTGCCAAAGCTGGAGCGCTACCCCGACGGGCAGACGCTGCCTTCACCGCGAGCAATCGACTTCCAGCCCGGAGCGCTCCTGGGAAGCGTTTCCGGCGAGCTTGGACTGCGCAAGTTCCTGGAGGATGCAGGCCACACGTTCATCGTCACGTCAGACAAGGATGGTCCCGATTCCCGGTTCGAACACGAGCTGGTCGACGCGGACGTCGTGATCTCGCAGCCGTTTTGGCCCGCCTATATGACCACCGAGCGGTTCGCCAAGGCGCGAAACCTCAAGCTTGTCGTCACCGCCGGCATCGGTTCCGATCACACCGATCTGCAATCGGCAAGCGAGCGCGGGATCACCGTCGCCGAGGTCACTTATTGCAACTCGATCAGCGTGTCCGAGCATGTGGTCATGATGATCCTGTCGCTCGTTCGGAATTACCTGCCGTCGTGGGAGGTGGTGAAGGCCGGCGGATGGAACATCGCCGACTGCGTAGCGCGCTCCTATGACGTCGAGGGGATGCACATCGGCACGGTCGGCGCGGGCCGTATCGGCACCGCCGTTCTTCGCCGCCTCAAGCCGTTCGACGTCCATCTCCATTATTACGATCCGCACCCATTGGCGCCTGAGATCGCGCGTGAGCTGGGAGCGGCCTACCATTCGGCAGTGGAGGAGATGCTGCCGCTGTGCGACGTCGTCACGATCAACGCACCGCTGCATCCCAAGACCGAGAACCTGTTCGATGCGGGCATGATCGCGAGGATGAAACGCGGCGCCTATCTCGTGAACACCGCGCGCGGAAAGATCGTCGATCGAGAAGACGTCGCAGCGGCGCTGGAGAGCGGGCACCTCGCGGGCTATGCCGGCGACGTCTGGTTCCCGCAGCCTGCTCCGCGCGATCATCCGTGGAGGACCATGGCGCATCACGGGATGACGCCGCACATTTCCGGATCATCGTTGTCCGCGCAGGCGCGCTACGCCGCGGGTACGCGCGAGATCCTGGAATGCTTCTTCGAAGGCCGTCCGATCCGCGAGGAATATCTCATCGTGCAGGGCGGCCACCTCGCTGGGGCCGGCGCTCACAGCTACAGCGAGGGCGACACGACCGACGGGTCGGAGGAAGCTGCCGAGTTCAAGGCGCAGATGCCGCCGATCCCGGCGCAGTAAAAAAGAGCCCGCCGAAGCGGGCTCTTCCTTATTCGGCCGCCGGAGCCGCGTCGTCGGCCTTGGGCTTGGCGGCGGCCTTGGGCTTCGCCTTGCCACCAGCCTTTGCCTTGGTCGCCTTGGGCGCTGCGGGCACGATCTCGAACGCCGGCGCATTGTCCTTGATCCTGACCTTGACCTCGCCGCCGTTGACCAGCTTGCCGAACAGCAGCTCCTCGGCGAGCGGCTGCTTGATCTTCTCCTGGACGAGGCGGCCCATCGGACGTGCGCCGTAGAGCTTGTCGTAGCCGCGATCGGTGAGCCACTTGCGCGCCTCGTCGTCGAGCTCGATGTGCACGTTGCGGTCGGCAAGCTGCAGCTCGAGCTGCAGGATGAACTTGTCGACGACGCGTGCAACGACTGCCGGCGGCAGGTAGCTGAACGGCACGATCGCGTCGAGCCGGTTGCGGAATTCCGGCGTGAACATCTTCTTGACCGCGTCCTCCTGGGCGTCTTCGCGGCTCGCCGCTCCGAAACCGATGCTTTCGCGCGCCATGTCCATGGCGCCGGCATTGGTGGTCATGATCAAGATGGTGTTGCGGAAATCGACGGTCTTGCCGTGGTGGTCTGTGAGCTTCCCGTTGTCCATCACCTGAAGGAGAATGTTGAACAGGTCCGGGTGCGCCTTCTCGATCTCGTCGAGCAGGAGCACGCTGTGCGGATGCTGGTCGACCGCGTCGGTCAGGAGACCGCCCTGGTCGTAGCCGACATAGCCCGGAGGTGCGCCGATCAGCCGGCTGACCGAGTGGCGCTCCATATATTCGGACATGTCGAACCGCTGCAGCGGGATGCCCATGATCGAGGCGAGCTGACGCGCGACCTCGGTCTTGCCGACGCCGGTCGGGCCCGAGAACAGATAGTTGCCGATCGGCTTGTCGGGATCGCGCAGGCCCGCGCGGCTGAGCTTTATCGCCGAGGCGAGCTTCTCGATCGCGAGATCCTGGCCGAACACGACGCGCTTAAGGTCCGCTTCGAGATGCTCGAGCACCTGCTTATCGTCGGCGCTGACCGACTTCGGCGGGATGCGCGCCATGGTTGCGACCACCGCCTCGATTTCCTTCGGCGTGATGATCTTCTTGCGACGGCTGGGGGGCACGAGCATCTGCATCGCGCCGACCTCGTCGATCACGTCGATCGCCTTGTCGGGCAGCTTGCGGTCGTGGATGTACCGCGCGCTAAGCTCGACGGCCGATTTGATCGCGTCCGAAGTATATTTGACGTTGTGGTGGCCTTCGAACGACGAACGCAGGCCCGCGATGATCTTGATCGTGTCTTCGATCGTGGGTTCGTTCACGTCGATCTTCTGGAACCGGCGGAGCAGCGCGCGGTCCTTCTCGAAGTGATTGCGGAACTCCTTGTAGGTCGTCGACCCGATACAGCGGATCGCGCCCGATGAG
The DNA here is from genome assembly GCA_046730635.1 of Pseudomonadota bacterium. Classification (GTDB taxonomy): domain Bacteria; phylum Pseudomonadota; class Alphaproteobacteria; order Sphingomonadales; family Sphingomonadaceae; genus Sphingomicrobium. The sequence goes on from JBKPJK010000079.1 coordinate 4,724, forward strand.
AGAGCCGGTTTCAGCAGGTTCGACGCGTCCATCGCGCCGCCCGAAGTGGCGCCGGCACCGATCACCGTGTGGATTTCATCGATGAACAGGATCGCGTTCGGAAGCTTCTCGAGCTCGGAAACGACGGATTTCAGCCGCTCCTCGAAGTCGCCGCGGTAGCGGGTCCCGGCGAGCAGCGCGCCCATGTCGAGCGAGTAAATCGTCGCCGGCTTGAGAACGTCCGGCACGTCGCCCTCGATGATCTTGCGCGCCAGGCCTTCCGCAATGGCGGTCTTACCGACGCCGGGCTCGCCGACGTAGAGCGGATTGTTCTTCGACCGGCGGCAGAGGATCTGCACGGTGCGCTCGACTTCGGGCATGCGGCCGATCAGCGGATCGACCTTGCCGGTGCGCGCCTTCTCGTTGAGGTCGATCGTGAACTGCTTGAGGGCGGATTCCTTCTTGCCGCCTTCCTTCTCCGTCTTTTCCTCGGTGCCTTCGGGCGGACGCGCCTCGGCGGTGCCTTCGCCCTTGCCGACGCCGTGGCTGATGTAGGTCACGGCATCGAGCCGGCTCATGTCCTGCTGTTGCAGGAAATAAACGGCATAGCTCTCACGCTCCGAGAACAGAGCAACGAGAACATTGGCGCCCGTCACCTCGTCACGGCCGGAAGACTGGACGTGCAGGATCGCGCGCTGAACGACGCGCTGGAACCCGCTCGTGGGGGTGGGATCGGTCGCGCTGTCCGCAACCAGCGCCCCGAGCTCATTGTCGAGATACTGCTTCACGCTGGCGCGAAGCTCGTCCCGGCTGACGCCGCAGGCCGTCATCACCTTCGAGGCATGCTCGTCGTCGATGAGGGCAATCAAAAGATGTTCAAGGGTCGCATACTCGTGCCGGCGGCGGCTGGCCTCCCCAAGTGCATTGTGGAGGGTTTGTTCGAGTTCGCGAGCGAAACTAGGCATTTAGCATCGTACTCCGTGCCCGCAGAGGAGCCCACGGGCTTTGAATGAAATGTCATACGCCCGAACGCGGCAATCAAGAGCCGTGTCCCGGCTTTTCAACAGATTATCGCATTGACAGATGTTCGGCGGCTTAACGGCCGGCCGCTTCACGGCTTTTTGAATAGCTCTTCGGCGGCCGAACGGTGGGTTTGGACCCGCTGCATGTGGGATTCGACCCGGGCGATCTCGGCCTTGAGCGACTCAATACGCGCCTGCAGCTCCTCGATCGACATGGGATCGAGGTCCTGCTTTGCAAGCTCGACGAGCGGGTCGCCCGGCTTGCTCGGGAAGAGATCGTCCAAATCCACGACGGAATCGTTGACCCTACGGCGGCTCAAGTCAATAAGCCCGCCCCGTGCCGAGTATCCCATCCTCCATGATGGCGGTCGTTGCGCCTCAGCCCGATGGCGCCGAGGAGCTGGCGCTGGTCGAACGGCGAGTGCCGCGAGCAGGCCCGGGAGAAGTCCTGATCGAAGTCGCCGCGGCCGGCGTGAATCGTCCGGATATCCTGCAGCGCCGCGGACTCTACCCACCGCCTCCCGGCGCACCGGACATTCTCGGCCTCGAAGTTGCCGGTCGGGTGGTGGAAGTCGGTGACGGCGCCGAAGCGCTGATGGGACAGATGGTCTGCGCCCTCGTCGCGGGCGGCGGCTATGCACCTTATTGCGTTGCGCCGGCCGGTACGTGCCTGCTGGTGCCGAGCGCCTTGTCGCTGATCGAGGCGGCTGCGATGCCGGAGACGCTCTTCACCGTCTGGGTGAACCTCTTCGAACGCGGCTTTGCGGCCGATGGGGATTGGGTCCTGGTCCACGGTGGAACGAGTGGCATCGGGACGATGGCGATTAGCCTTGGCCTGCTCTTTAACCTGCACGTGATCGTGACCTGCGGTACCGACGAGAAGTGTGCTCGGGCGCTGGACCTGGGTGCGGTCGAAGCAGTCAATTATCGGACCCAGGATTTCGTTCAGGCAGCGCGAGATCTGACGGGGGGCAAGGGCGTGTCCGTTGTGCTGGACATGGTCGGCGGCGATTATGTGCCCCGCAATCTTGAGGCGCTGGCGGACGACGGGCGGCACGTCTCGATTGCCTTCCAGCGCGGCGCGAAAGCAGAGATTGCGATCGCAGATGTCATGCGCCGACGGCTCACACTGACCGGCTCGACACTGCGGCCGCGGCCCGTCGAGTTCAAGACGATGGTGGCCGGCGAGATCGCCCATACCGTCTGGCCGTATGTCGAGGGGGGACGGCTCAAGCCGGTGATCGACTGCACTTTCCCGCTGAGCCAGGCGGCCGAAGCACATGCGCGGATGGAAGCCGGCGAGCATGTCGGGAAGATCGTGCTGGAGGTCGCGGCTTGAGCGACAGGCTGATCCTCCATGAGCAGATGGAGTCCGGCAACTGCTACAAGATCCGCCTGACTGCAGCGTTGCTTGAGATGCCGATCGAGCTACGCGAGTACGATATCACTAAAGGCGAGACGCGCACGCCCGAGTTCATGCGGACGGTCAACGCGAACGGCCGCATTCCCACCCTCCAGGTCGGCGACAGGTTCATCACCGAAAGCAATGCGGCCTGTTATTACCTGGCCGAGGGCACGCCTCTCATCCCCGAGGATCGGTTTGAGCACGCCGACATGCTCCGCTGGATGTTCTGGGAGCAATATAGTCATGAGCCGAACATCGCGACCCTGCGGTTCTGGCTATGCTGGGTCGGCATCGAAAACCTCACCGACGTACAGCGTCTGCAGATCCCGTTGAAGCGGGATGCGGGCAATGCGGCGCTCAAGCTCATGGACGAGCATTTGAACGGCCGCGAATGGCTCGTCGGCAACCATCTCACGCTCGCCGATGTCTGCCTGTTCGCTTACACCCACGTCGCCGACGCGGGCGGGTTCGAACTTGGTCGCTATCGCAATGTGACTGCGTGGATCGAACGTGTCCGAGCCCAGCCCAATTTCCTTGCGATCGAGGGTTAACCGGCCTTGCCCCAACGGCAGTGCAGGTTTACATCGCGCGCCAAGCCGGCCGCTCCGAGAGGGGCGGCCCTATTCATTTCTAAGGACGGAGACATCTGAAGTGGCCCAGCCCCTGATGCCCCATGCGACCGCCGCCTGGCTGGTCGACAATAGCTCGCTGACGTTCGAGCAGATCGCGGAGTTCTGCGGTCTTCACATTCTCGAGGTGCAGGCGATCGCCGACGACACCGCCGCCACCAAGCTCACCGGTCGCGATCCGGTGCGTGCCGGCGAGCTGACGCACGAAGAGATCGAGAAGGGTCAGGCCGATCCCGATTATCGCCTGAAGATGTTCAAGGCGCCGGAGGCGGTTCGCCGCACGCGTGGCCCTCGCTATACGCCGGTCAGCAAGCGCCAGGACAAGCCGGACGGAATCGCCTGGATCATCAAGAACCATCCTGAGGTCAGCGACGGCCAGATCAGCAAGCTGATCGGAACGACGCGGACGACGATCGCAGCCATCCGCGAGCGCACTCACTGGAACATGGCGAACATCACGCCCAAGGATCCGGTGACTCTCGGCCTGACGACGCAGCGCGAACTCGACGCGGCAGTTGCCAAGGCGGCCAAGGCGGCGGGCGCACCGGCACCGGTAGATACGCGCTTCGAAGGCGATCGCGATGCCTTGATCGAGCAGCTACGGCGCGAGCGGGAGCAGCATGCGCGCGAGGCCGAGGCCGCTCTGGCTGGAGCAAGCGACGAGGCATTGCGCGACGAGATCGTGCCCGGCATCCGCGATCCGTTCAAGAATACTCCGGTCGAATAAGCGTCGGCCTTGATTCGCGGCAGCGCGAGGGTGAAACAGCGTCATGGCCACCACCGCTGAAGACGTCAGCCAACTGAGCTTCGAGGCCGCGCTTGCGCGACTCGAGGAGATCGTCCGCACGCTCGAACGAGGCGAGGCGCCGCTCGATCAGTCGATCGAACTCTACCAAGAGGGTGATCGCCTCAAGCGCCACTGCGAAGCGCGGCTGAAGGACGCGCAGGCGAGGATCGAACAGATTGCGTTCGGAAGCGACGGCAAGCCTGCCGGGCTGAAGCCTTTCGATGCCGGTTGAGACAGTCGACCGGCTGGCCGAAGAGCTGAGCGCCGAAAGCGCGCGGGTCCGGTCGGAGGTCGATGGCTTCTTCTCGAAGTTGCTGGCTCCCACGGGAGACAGTCGCGAGGGCCTTTACGAAGCGATGCGTCATGCCGCGATCGGCGGCGGCAAGCGACTGCGTCCGCTGCTTACGATCGCTTCGTCGCGTCTGTTTGCCATCGATCCAGGCCGCGCCCTGCGCGTCGGCTGCGCGATCGAGGCCATTCACGTCTATTCGCTGATCCACGACGACCTTCCTTGCATGGACGACGCGGATCTCCGGCGGGGTAAGCTCACCGTCCACAAGGGCTTCGGCGAGGCGGAGGCCGTACTTGCCGGCGACAGCCTCCACGCACTGGCCTTCGAGATCCTGGCTCATCCGTCGACGCACGACGACCCGTGGGTACGCAACGAGCTCGTCCTGGAGCTCGCGCGCGCTGCCGGCCCGGCCGGAATGGCCGGCGGGCAAATGATGGATCTCGCTGCCGAAGGTGCCGAGCTGGACCTTACGGCAATCACTCGCCTGCAGCAGCTGAAGACCGGGGCGCTCATCGAATATGCGGTCGAGGCCGGTTGCGTCATGGCGAAGCTGCCGGCGGAAGCTCGGCGTCCCTATCGCGGTTACGCCCGGAATATCGGGCTCGCGTTTCAGATCGCCGACGACCTCATAGACCACAGCGGCGACGAAGCGGCTGCCGGCAAGCCCACCCGCAAGGACGCGCATGCCGGAAAGGCGACCTTCGTGTCGCTGCTCGGCGAGGAAAGGGCGCGCCAACAGGCGGGTTTCCTTGTCGATCAGGCCATCGAGCATCTGTCGAGCCACGGGACCGAGGCCGATTTGCTTCGTGCGATCGCGCGCTTTGCCATAGAGCGGGATCACTAAGGGGGCGGGGCAATGAAGATCGCAGTCTATCCCGGCACGTTCGACCCGATCACGCTCGGGCACCTCGACATCATCCGTCGAGGCGCACATCTGGTCGACAAACTGGTCGTTGGAGTGACGACCAATCCATCGAAAGAGCCGATGTTCTCCGTCGACGAACGGCTCGCGATGGTTCAGCGCGAGGTCGCGGACATTCCCGGCAAGATCGACGTGGTCGAGTTCGACAGCCTGCTGATGGAATTCGCCCAGCAGCAAGGAGCGACGGCCATCCTGCGCGGTCTCCGGGCGGTCGCGGACTTCGAATATGAATTCCAGATGGCCGGCATGAACCAGCAGCTCAACGACGAGATCGAGACCGTCTTCCTGATGGCCGACGTGTCGCTGCAGCCGATTGCCTCGAAGCTCGTGAAGGAGATCGCGCGCTTCGGCGGGTCGATCGACAAGTTCGTCACTCCTGCCGTCGCCGAGGATGTGCGCCGGCTTCTCAATGGCGGTTCACGCTGAGGTCAGCGTCCCTGCTTCACCAACCATAAGAATTCCCGGGGAGAATTATGTTCATCAAAGCTCTGTCGCTGTTGCCGCTCGCGCTTGCGCTGATTGCGGCAAAACCTGCGCCGCAGCCCGTCGTGCCTGCGGTGCCGAGCCTGGCCGCTCCCGCTGACGTGGCTGCCAACCCAGCGAACAAGCTGACGCTCGAGCTTTCGAATGGCGGCACGGTCGTAATTCAAATGCGACCTGACGTTGCGCCCCGCCACGTGGAAAGGGTGCAGACGCTCGTCCGCCAGGGATTCTACAACGGTCTGACCTTCCACCGGGTGATCCCCGGGTTCATGGCTCAGGGCGGCGATCCGAAGGGTACCGGCGAGGGGGGGTCGAGCCTACCGGACCTCAAGGCGGAATTCAGCGCCTTGCCGTTTCTTCGCGGCACGGTCGCGGCCGCGCGCCTTGGCGACAATCCCGATAGCTCGAACAGCCAGTTCTTCATCATGTTCGTGCCCAACGCGAACCTCAATGGCGACTATAGCGTGTGGGGGCGTGTGATCGCCGGCATGGATGCGGTCGACGCGATCGCTCCGGGCGAGCCGCCGGCCGAACCCACGAAAATCGTTCGCGCCTATCTCGGCGACATGGCTGCACAGCCGGCGAAGTAGCGCTAAAGGCGCGCCTCCATGCGCGTCGACTTGTTCGATTTCGAGCTTCCGACTGACCGGATCGCGTTGCGGCCTGCGCGGCCGCGCGATGCGGCGCGGCTGCTTGCCGTACGTGGGCCAAAGATTTCCGACCATCAGGTGCTCGACCTGCCGCAGTTGCTCGAGCCAGGCGACGTGCTCGTGTTCAACGACACGAAGGTCATACCCGCGCAACTCGAGGGAAGGCGCGGCGAGGCGAGCATCGGCGCGACGCTGCACAAGCGCGAGGGGCCGCGAGAGTGGCAGGCTTTCCTCCGCAATGCGAAGCGCGCGAGGGTTGGCGATGCGATCGACTTCGGATCCGGGGTCGGGGCCTCTGTGATCGAAAAGTCGGACGACGGCTCGGCGCTCCTTCACTTCCACGGTGAGGAGTCGGTCGAACTATTGCTCGAACGTGCCGGCCGGATGCCGCTCCCGCCTTACATCGCGTCGCGACGCCCTGCGGACGAGGAAGATCGCTCCGATTACCAGACCATGTTCGCTCGCGAGGAGGGCGCGGTTGCCGCCCCGACGGCGGCCTTGCACTTCACGGACCGGCTCCTTCAAATCCTGGATGCGCGCGGCATCGGGCGCGAGACACTGACCCTTCACGTCGGTGCGGGGACGTTCCTGCCGGTGAAGGCGGACGACACTTCGGGCCACAAGATGCATGCGGAGTGGGGGCGGATCGACGACGCGACGGCAGCGCGGCTGAACGCGGTGCGCGCGTCAGGCGGTAGGCTCATTGCCGTCGGCACGACGAGCCTGCGCCTGCTTGAAAGCGCCGCGAACGACGCCGGTTGGATCGAGGCATTCGAGGGGGACACCTCGATCTTCATCACGCCCGGCTATCACTTCAAGGCGGTCGATGGACTGATCACGAATTTTCATTTGCCCAAGTCGACGCTGTTCATGCTGGTCAGCGCGCTGATGGGCCTAGACGTGATGAAGGCCGCCTACGCACATGCGATCGACGGCGGCTACCGCTTCTACAGCTACGGAGATGCCAGTTTGTTGCTGCCGTCAGCGAGTGGCGATCAGTCCGCGCCGTGAGGAAGCGGCGACGTCGCCGCCTCGACAGCCTCGTCACTGAGGTCACGGTAGAACTTCACGCTGGCGCCCGTCTCATTGGCCCAGGCGATGTGGCCCGCGACAAAGACCGGGCCACGCTTCAAGATCACGTCCGAATTGCTGGGCAGGTGATCCTTCGACGTGATGAGTGCACCTGCGGTTGAAATATCGCGGATCCAGACGACGAACGCGCCGTTCGGTGTGTACAGCATTCCGCGCACCAGGACCCGCTTGCTCAACCCTTTGCGAGGTCCCTCAATATCTTCTGCGGCGCTAGCCATGTCAGACCATCCCTGCCCAATCGCCCGGCAATTTTCGCTGCCTGCCCATGAGGATCGCGTTCAGGAGGGTGGTTAACGAAGCATTGAAGAACGCGGCTCGAACGCGACTTGCCTGAGGGATGGCTGCCGCTAATGCCGCAGCGTCCATGACCCGCTTCACCTACGAGATTGCCGCACAGGACGGCGTCGCCCGCACCGGGACGATCTCTATGGAGAGAGGTGAAATCCGGACGCCTGCGTTCATGCCGGTCGGGACTGCCGCGACGGTCAAGGCGATGCGCCCAGAGGAAGTTCGCGCGAGCGGCGCCGACATCATTCTGGGCAACACCTACCATTTGATGCTTCGGCCGGGGGCGGAGCGCGTCGCCAGGCTTGGCGGCTTGCACCGGTTCATGGGCTGGGAACGGCCGATCCTCACCGACAGCGGCGGCTATCAGGTCATGAGCCTGTCCGAACTGACGAAAGTCACGGAGGAGGGCGTGTCCTTTGCCAGCCATCTCGACGGATCCCGGCACATGCTTTCACCCGAGCGCTCGATCGAGGTGCAGAGGTTGCTTGGCTCGGACATCGTCATGCAATTCGACCAGCTGGTTGCGACGACCTCGAGCAGCGAACAGCAGAGCGAGGCGATGGAGCGATCGATCCGATGGGCGAAAAGATCGCGCGACGAATTCGATCGTGGCGGCGAACACGCCGAACGGGCCGCGCTGTTCGGTATTCAACAAGGCGCACTGGACAAATCACTGCGGCGGCGATCGGCAGAGGGCCTGATCGAAATCGGCTTCGACGGCTATGCGGTCGGCGGTTTGGCGGTGGGCGAGGGCCAGGATGCGATGCTCGCCTGTCTCGACTTTGCCGCCGACATGTTGCCTGCCGACAGGCCGCGCTATCTCATGGGCGTCGGCAAGCCCGACGACATCGTCGAAGCGGTGGTCCGTGGGATCGACATGTTCGACTGCGTTCTTCCGACGCGGTCGGGCCGCACGGGGCAGGCCTTTACCGCCGATGGTCCACTGAACATGCGCAACGCGCGCTTCGCGGAGGATCCAGATCCGATAGAGCCCAATTGCCCCTGTCCGGCCTGCACGACGTTCGAGCGGGCCTACGTGCATCACTTGGTCAAATCGGGCGAGATCCTCGGCGCGATGCTGATGACCCAGCACAACCTGTGGTTCTACCAGCGCGTCATGCAGGCTTTGCGCGAAGCGATCGCCGAGCGGCGGCTGCAGGCTTTCGCGAGAGAATTCCTGCAGCGCTACCGTCCCGCGAATTAGATCGCGTCGTCCTTTACAGCTTCGGCCTCGTCGACCGGCTGCAATTTGTCCTGCGTCCGCAGTTCGAAATCGCTGGAGTCATGGCGC